>NZ_JAWOAI010000436.1:0-8664 GCF_033194735.1 Streptomyces sp. W16 | reverse complement strand
GCCCTCCCCCACTGCCCTAAAGGCGTGGGGGGACCCCCAGCGGCGTTGTCGTCGGTCGCCGACGGCTCCGCGTCGCCTCCCTCCTCCGCCTTGCAGTTGGACGCACCAGACCCCGCTCACCGGCGCTCATCAGGCACGGTTGCTTTCCTGCGACCTGATCCGCCGGACAGGCCCTAGCGGTCCGCGCCGTCCAGGTGGGCCCGGCTGTCGTTCGGGGTGGAGCGGGCGACCGTGGCGGCCGGCGCGGTCGGGGTGCCGGAGAGGCCGACGGCGGTGACCAGGACGACCAGCAGCCATACGGCGATGCCGATCACGAAGGTGAGGGTGAACTGGCTCTCGGCGGGCAGGGCCGGCACGCCCGGCGGCAGTCCGTGCAGGGTGTTGGCCGCCATCAGCGTGGTGATCACCGCGCTGCCGATCGCGCTGCCGCCCGAGCGGGAGATGGAGTTGATGCCGTTGGCGATGCCGGTCTTCTCGGGCGGGACCCCGCCGACGATCAGCGCGGGCATCGCCGCGTAGGCGAAGCTGATCGCCGTACCGTTGACGGCGCTGGCGGCGATCACCGAGGCGGTCGTGTCGTGGGCGAGGGCCAGCCAGGTGGAGCCGAGCGCGCCCAGCAGCCCGCCGAGCCCCAGCACCAGCCGTGGGCCGTAGCGCTTGACCAGGATGCCGCCGAACGGCGCGCCCAGCAGCGAGAAGGCGGTGCCCGGCAGCAGGTACTCGACGGCGGCCCGCAGCGCGGATGCGCCGAAGCCGTAGCCGGCCAGCGACGGGGGGATCTGGGCGAGGAAGGACAGCGCGATGAACTGGGCGAACATCACGAACCCGACGAGCAGTCCGGCGATGTTGGTGCTCAGCACCGGGCGCAGGACGAAGGTCGGCAGGTCGATCATCGGCTCCCGCACACGGCTCTCGGTCACCCACCAGGCGACGGCCAGGACGGCCGCCGCGACGAAGCAGCCCAGCGTCCGGCCCGACGTCCAACCCCACTCCTGCCCCTGGGAGACGGGCAGCAGCAGTAGCACCAGGAACGCGCTGAAGCTGAGCGCGCCGAGCACGTCGGTGCGTCCGCCCGGGCTCTCGCGGTCCGCGGGCACCCAGACCACCAGGGCGACCAGGGTGACGGCGGCCAGCCCGACCGAGAGCCAGAACACCCGTCGGTAGTCGGCGTCGGCGCCCTGCGTCAGCAGCCCGGAGAGCACCAGCGCGAGGCCGCTGCCGATGCCGAGCATGCCGCTGACCAGGGCCATGGCACCGGCGAGCCGTTCGGGATGGATCTCCCGGCGCAGCACGGCCAGCGCGAGCGGGAAGATCGCGGTGGCGCTGCCCTGCAGCACGCGGGCCACGATCAGCAGCGGCAGCGAGTGGGTGACGGCGGCCAGCAGTGAGCCGGCCAGCAGCACGACAACCACCGCCACCAGTACGCGTTTACGGCCGTGCTGGTCGCCGAGGCGGCCGAGCAGCGGGGTGAAGACGGCGGCCGACAGCAGGGTGGCGGTGTTGACCCAGCTGACGGCGGAGGCCGAACTGTGCAGCGAGGACTGGACCAGACCGAGGATCGGCACGAGCAGCGTCTGCATCATGGACACGACCATCGCGGCGGCGGAGAGGCTCACCACGAGGGCGGTCCGGCCCGTGTGCGCACGGGGTAAGGGCGTCGGAGCGGGCTGGATCGGTGTCGACATGTCAGTAACCCTTTGCTCCTTGGGCGTTGGGAGCTGTGGCCGTGTCGCCCGAGCGGCGGCGAGCACGCAGCGAGGGCACAGATATTAGCACGGTCGGTCGTATTGATTATCTCCTCGGGATGGTAAACAATATGCACGGTCGTGCTCCTTTGTGGGCCGGTCGACCATCCTGCACACACGTGAGAAGGGACAGCCGCACACGTGACGCGCAACGAGAGTGAGAGCGGCGGTGCGGAGCGCCTCGATCCGTACTGCCTGACGGAGGGGGAGGCGGACCGGCTGCTGGCCGGCCACCCCTGGCAACGGTTCGTGGCACTGGGGGACAGCGTGGTGGAGGGACTCGGCGATCCGGTGCCGGGCTACCTCGACCGGCCCTGGGTCGACAGACTCGCCGCCGACCTCCAACGGCACGGAACCGACTTCGTCCACCGCAACCTGGGCCGCCGCAACACCCGCGCCGCCCTGGTCCGTTCGACCCAGCTCGACAAGGCACTGGCGTTCCGGCCGGACCTCGCGCTCGTCTCCTGCGGCGGATACGACACCCTCGTCCCCGCCTTCGACGAACAGCGGGTCGCCGCCGAACTACGGGCCATCGTCGCCGCGTTGCGCGAGAGCGGCAGCACGGTGATCACCGTCAGCATGATCGACAGCTCACGTTCGCCGCAGCTGCCCGCCGGTGTCCGGCAGCGGTTCGCGTCGCGGCTGCGTGCCCTGTCCGACGCCACCTCGGAGATCGCCCATGACCTGGGCACCCTCCACATCGATCTGTTCGACCACCCGGTCGGCGACGCCGACAACCTGCTGAGCGCCGACGGCAGGCACGCCAACCGGCGCGGCCACGCCATCGCCGCCGCCGAGGCCGTACGCGCGATCGGCGCGTATCTGGCCCGGCCCGAGCTGAGGAACGGTGCGGCATGACAACCACCCCCGAACGGGCGGCCACCGCCCCCTCCATCCGCGACCGCATGACGCTCGCGGGCATCCTCACCGGAGGCTGGCTGGCCCAAGGCTGTTACGCCGTCGCCGAGTTGGGCATCCCCGACCTCCTCACCGACGGACCGCGCCCGGCCGCCGAACTCGCCACCGAGGCCGGCGCCGACTCCCGCGCGTTACGCCGTCTGCTGCGCGTCCTCAGCTCCGTGGGCCTCTTCACCGAACCCGAACCGGGAGTCTTCGCGCTGGCGCCGACCGGCCGCCTGCTGTGCACCGACACCGTCCGGTCCAGCCGCTCGGCCGCGATCATGTTCGGCGAGGAGGTGCACCGCTCCTTCGGCGAGATCACCCACACCCTGCGCACCGGCACCCCGGCCTTCGACTCCCTCTACGGCATGCCGTTCTACGACTACCTCGACAGCCACCCGGAAGCCGCCGCCGTGTTCACCGCGGCGATGGGCGCCGCACCCGTGCCGCCCGCGCTGAACGCCGTGGACCTCACGGGAGTCAGGACGCTCGTGGACGTGGGCGGCGGCGACGGCAGCCTGCTCGCCAAGGTGCTGCCCCACCACCCCGTGATGCGCGGGGTGCTCACCGAACTGCCCGACGCCCTCGAAGGCGCCCGCGACCGGCTCACCCTGCTGGGACTGGCCGACCGGACGGACCTCGTCGCGGGCAGCTTCTTCGACCCGCTGCCCGAGGGCGGCGACGTCTACACGCTCTCCCGGGTGCTGCACAACTGGAACGACGACAAGGCCGTACGGATCCTGCGCCGCGTCCGCGAGGCCATGCCCGATCACGGACGGCTGCTCGTCCTCGAACGGCTGGAGACGCCGGTGCCCGAGGACGCGACCCTGTCCCGGCAGGCCGCCCAGGGGCGGCTGATCGACCTGCTGATGCTGGTCATGCTGGAGGGCTGGGACAGGTCCCGGGAGGAGTACCGGGACCTGCTGGAGACCGCCGGCTTCACGGTCCGGGCCGTGCACCCCGCCCCGCTGCAGTCCGACCGCGCCGAGCAGGTCATCGAAGCGGTACCCGCCGCACCGGGCGGCACACCGACGGGGGAGACCCGATGAGCGCCCCCACGACCACCGCGGAATCCCCGCACGAGGCCACCGCGGCGGACCGGCTGCTGGTCCTCAGCGTCAGCTCCCGCCCCGGCTTCCACACCACCGTACGGACCGCGCTGGCCGACGCGGGCGCCGGCCCGGGACACCGCGCCGACGCCGACGACTGGCCCGACCTCTACCAGGACACGGCCCGCCGCGCCCACCGCTTCCTGGCCCGCACACTGGAGGGCGACGAGACCACCGTCGTGACCGCAGGCACCCTCCCCGAGGCCGCGACCGCGTTACGCGCGGCGGCCACCGGCGCCACCACCGCCACCCTCACCCTGCTGCTGGTGGACGCGCAGGCAGCCGGACTCAGCACCGACCCGCTCGCGGACACCATGGACGCGGCACTGGCCGACTTCGCCGCCGCGCTGCCGGACGAGATCTCGGCCGACCTGTCGGCGTACACCGTGCACGTCTACGACGAACTCGACCGGTCACCGGCGCGGCTCGGCCGGTCCTACGCACTCAAGCAACTCCCGGAAGAACCCTGGCTGTTGGCCGCGGACGTGATCTGCGCCTTCGCGGACCAGACGCAGTTCCGGCACATCGCCCAGGTCATCCGCGCCGAGTCCGCGCCCCGGCGCGCGCTCGCCCAGTGGCTGCACTCCTTCCTCACCGCCCGCGCCGGCGACACCTGGGGGCTGCACTACTACACCGGCTCCATCGTGACCGGCCTGATCGGCGAGCTGGAGCGGACCGCGGAACAGTCCGGGAACCCGGTGCTGCGCGGGCCGAGCGAACACGCCCTGGCCTGCGGGGCGATGGCGCGCTGGCAGCTGGACGAGGCGCCGTTCCTCATCGTCGTCACCAACGGCATGGTCGACGAGTTCAAGGGCACCCTCGCCAACCTGCGCGAGACCCACGCCCGCGGCTTCATCGTCTGCGCCGACCCCGACCCCGGCGGCTGGTTCCCCTTCCAGGGCACCGTCCACCAGGGCGAGGACTCCCGCGCCGTGTTCCGGGCCCGGGGCCTGCCCACCTTCCACCTCGACGACCCCGGCCGCCTGACCGAGGACCTCGCCGCCGCCCAGAAGGCCTACGACACCGGCGAGGGCCCGGTCGTCCTGCTGGCCGGCGCCTCAGTCCTCAACACCCCCGCCACCGGCGCCGAGTTGGCCCCACCGGCCGCCCCGACGGTCCGCGCCCAGGTCACCGACAGCGCGCTCGAACCGGTGCTGCGCCTGGTCAACGAGGAGCCCGCCCGCCTGCTGTGGCAGTGCGGCCGGCTCGACGAGGAGGAACGCGCCCTCACCCACGCCCTCGCGCGGACGGCCGGCATCGCGCTCGCCGACTCGCTGACCCGCCCCGGCACGGTGAGCCGCTACCACGACGGCGCACACCTCCCCGAGTACCTGGGCACCCTCGGCATGATGGGCTGCTCGGCCCGGGTGCACGCCTTCCTGCACCACGAGGAACGACTGCGCGCCCGCGGCGAACAGGCGCTGTTCATGCTCAAGAGCAGGATCACCGAACTGTCCACGCCGTTCACGCCGCGCGCCCTGGAACGCCAGTTGCGGATCGTCCAGATCACGCACACCCCGGAGCACATCGCGCCGTTCACCGACCACCCCGTCGTCGCCGACGCCCGAGGCTTCCTGCGGGCGCTGCGCGACGGACTCGCGGTCGACCCCGAGGTACTGGCGGCCCGCCGCGCGGCCATCGAGGCGACCCACGACAGCGCCTCCGACGTACTGCACCGGCTGCCGCTGCGGCCCATGAGCCCCAACTATTTCTTCCACCAACTGGGCGATCTGCTAACGGATCTGATCACCCGTCACGACTACACCTACACGGGTCTCTACGACGTGGGACGCGGCGGCATCTCCGCCGTGCGCAACCTGCCGCGCACCGGCCCGGGATTCTCCGGCTGGTACGGCCGTGCCCTGATGGGCGACGCCCTGCAGGCGGTGCCCGCCGTCGCCCTCACCCGGGACGACAACGTGCTGGCCTTCGTCGGCGACGGCGCGAGCGCCCTCGTACCCGACATCGTGCCGACCCTGGTGCAGCAGGCGGTGCAGTACGGCAGGCGCCCGCGCGGCAACGTCAGCGTCTTCCGGCTGATCGACGGCGGCCACTCCGTCATCCGCACCTACCGCGAGACCCGGACCGCGGTCGCCGCCGACCGGCAGACACAGGTGCTGCACCTCCTCCAACCGGAGGGGACCCACGACTACGGGCCGCTGACCGTCTCGCACCGCCACCTCACCGGGGTGCCCCACGACGAACTCCGCGAGCGGCTGCTGCGGCGCGGCACCGTCGACCTGTACTCGGTGGAACTGGCCCACAACAACGAGGGCGACGGCATGAGCCCGGCCGGCGCGCTCGGCTGGCAGCGCGACGAACTGGCCGAACTCGCCTTCACCGTGGCCCGCACCACCCGGCGCAAGGCCGGGCGCACGGCCCGCTGACCGGGCCGCGACGCGAGTGACGAGGAACAGTCCGGCGGACGGGCATCGTCCGACGGAGCCGCGACGACATGGACAGGATGAACATGGACCAGGCCACGGCCCTGACCGGCAAGGCTCTCAACACCCTCTCCCTCGTGAGCCCGTGGCTGGCGGGCGAAGCCACCTACCGTCTCTTCCGGCTCCCCCTCAAGCGCGCCGCCACCCGCGACGAGGAGAAACGGCTCATCGGCCAGGCGCACATCGAGAAGGTGCGCGTGGCCGGCGAGACGGCCGTCACCTACCGCTGGGGGAGCGGGGAGCGGCCGGTGCTGCTCGCGCACGGCTGGCAGTCGCGCGGCACCTGCTTCGCCCGGTTCGTGCCGGGGCTGCTCGCCGCCGGGTACAGCCCCGTCGCCTACGACGCGCCCGCCCACGGCGACGCCACCGGCGGGACCACACACGTCCTCGCCTTCCGTGAGGTGATCGGCCAACTGGCCGAGGAGCACGGTGAGTTCGAGGCGATCATCAGCCACTCGGTCGGTGTCATGGCCTCGGTGCTCGCGCTGCGCTCCGGGGTGTCGGCCCGGCGGCTCGTCGCGATCAGCCAGGTGGGCGAGTTCACCTTCCTCTTCGACCAGTTCTGCGGACAGCTGGGCCTGCAGCCGAGACTGCGGGAGGAGCTGCGGCAGCGCATAGAGAGCCGGATCTTCCCCGGCGAGAAGGACATCTGGCAGCGCTTCTCCACCACGTACGAGCCCTCGGGTGTCACCGTGCCGATCCTGGTCATCCACGACGAGGACGACCGGATGGTCGGGGTGGACCAGGCCCGCCGGATGGCCGAGGTCTTCGGCGACCAGGCGCGGCTGGTCACCACCCAGGGCCTCGGGCACCGCAGGATCCTGGACGATCCCGGCGTGATCGCGAGCACCCTGGACTTCGTGACGGCAGCGCAGAGCGGCCCGGCGGAGGCCTCGGTGGCCGGCCGATGAGCGGACTGCTCGCCGGTCGGCGCGTGCTGGTCACGGGCGTGCTGATGGACTCCTCGATCGCCTTCCACGCGGCCCGGATCGCCCAGGAGGAGGGCGCCCAGGTGCTGCTCACCGGCTTCGGACGGCTCAGCCTGGTGGAACGCGTCGCCCGGCGGCTGCCCAAGCCGGCACCGGTGATCGAACTGGACGTGACCGACCAGGACCACCTGGCGCGGCTGCCCGAGCGGATCCGCGAGCACACCGACGGGCTCGACGGCATCGTGCACTCCATCGCCTACGCGCCCCCGGACGCGCTCGGCGGCGGCTTCCTGGACACGCCCTGGAAGTCCGTCGCGACGGCCGTGGAGGTGTCGGCGTACTCCCTCAAGTCGCTGACGCAGAGCTGCCTTCCGCTCTTCGGCCCGCGCGGCGGCTCGGTGGTCGGGCTGACCTTCGACGCGACGGTCGCCTGGCCGGCGTACGACTGGATGGGGGTGGCCAAGGCGGCGCTGGAGTCGACGTCCCGCTATCTCGCCCGGGACGTGGGTCCGCTGGGGATCCGCTGCAACCTCGTGGCGGCCGGGCCGATCCGCACCATGGCGGCCAGGTCCATCCCCGGGTTCGCCACGTTCCGCGACGTGTGGACCCAGCGGGCGCCGCTGGGCTGGGACGTGACCGACCCCGAGCCGACCGGCCGCGCCATCGTGGCACTCCTGTCGGACTGGTTCCCCAGCACCACCGGCGAGGTGGTGCACGTGGACGGCGGGGTGCACGCGATCGGCGCGTAGCCGCACCGACCCGGTCCGTCCGGGGCCCGGCACGTCACCGCGTGCCGGGCCCCGGACGTGTTCAGGCGTCGGGGGCGGCGGTCTGGGCGGCGACGAACGCGGCCAGCCGGCGGATGCCCTCCGTGATCTGCTCCGGGTCCAACGCGCTGCAGGACAGCCTGAGTTGGCGGGTTCCCCCGCCGTCGAGGAAGAAGCTGTCCATCGGGGTCCACAGGACGCCGAAGTCGCGCGCCGAGCGCTCCAGAGCTTTGGCGTCGGCGGTGAACGGCACGGTCATCACCAGGAAGAAGCCGCCGTCGGGCCGGTTCCAGGAGAGGCCGAGACGGTGCCGCTCGGCGGCCGGGAAACTCCGGTCGAGCGCGTCGAGCAGGGTGTTCATGTTCGCGGCGTAGTAGGCGGTGGAGGCGGCGTTCGCCTCCCGCAGGCGGCAGCCCGACCCGACCAGGATGCCGCCGATGACGGCCTGGCTGATGGCTGAGGTGTTGACCGTGGTCATGCTCTTGATCTTCGAGAGCCCGTCGGCGAGCAGACCGCGGGTGCCGTCGGGTGCCAGCACCTCCTGGTCGGCCAGCACATAGCCGACCCGGGCGGCGGGCAGCGCCGTCTTGGCGAACGAGCCCAGATAGACCACCCGGCGCCCGCCGAGCGCCTTCAGCGTGGGCGGGGTGGTGCCGGTGCGGGAGAAGAACCCGTACGGGTTGTCCTCAAGCAGCAGCAGATCCTCCCGCCCGGCCACCTCCAGGAGCCGCCGGCGCCGCTCCAGGGGCAGGCTCGTCCCGGACGGGTTG
>NZ_JAWOAI010000435.1:0-8668 GCF_033194735.1 Streptomyces sp. W16 | reverse complement strand
GCCGGGTGCGGGCGCAGGGTGCGGGCGGCGGAGCGGGTGAACAGCACCGGTGCCTTCGACGCCGCGAGGGCCCGGCGGATCGTCTCCTCGGAGGCGCCGGACAGGTCGGCGAGCACCCCGAGCCGGTTCATCTCCCGCACGACCTCCTCGCCGAACCGGGTCAGCCCCGCCTCGCTCGCCCAGGACACCCCGGACAGCGTGAGGATCCGCAGCCCCAGCGCGTGCAGCGAGCGCAGGATGCCCAGCGAGTCGCCGAGCGCGGCGGCTCCGGCGGGACCGAGCAGCACGGCGATACGGCCGCAGTTGCGCACGTCGGTGGTCTGACCCGCGGTGTACGCCAGGCGCAGGCCCTCGGGGTGGGCGCGGACCACCGTGTTCACCAGGTCCAGTTGCTCCAGGGTGGCGCCGACCGCCCGGTCCCCGGCCAGCCCCTCGGGCAGGTGCAGCGACCAGAACAGCGCGCCGACATGCCCCTCGCGCAGCCGCGGCACATCGGTGTCCACGGAACTCTCCCCCAGCTCCAGGTCGAACCACGGCAGATGCCGCAGCGCCCACGGCAGCCCGCTGTAGCCGTCCGCGACCGGGTGCGCGGCGAGGATGGCTCGGGCGCGCTCCAGGGGAGCCGCCTCGGGGTCGGAGACGGGGTCGTACGGTTCCGCGGTGTCCGGCGGGAACGGCCCGGCGGGAAAGGGCTCGTGGACCAAGTCGTCGAGCTCGCCGACCTCGGTCGTCGCGTGCAGTTGGTCCTGGAGGTCGGCCATGGCGGGCTCCGTACGTCGTTACGGCAGTACGGTCACCGTCGCACGCCGACGAGGGGGCTACCTGGTGGGCGGGGCGTTCGGGGTACGGCGCGGGAGTGGGCGCTCCCGCGCCGCGCAGCTCACCCGTTCTTCAGCCGTCCAGCGACTCGATCGTCGCGTTCGACGGCCCCCGCGTCGCCCGGATGTCCCGCGCCACGTCCTCCGCCGCGCCCAGCACCCGTACCGCGTTCTGCCAGGTCAGCTTGGCCAGGTCGGACCTGGACCAGCCGCGGTCCAGCAGCTCCGCGATGAGGTTCGGGTAGCCGGAGACGTCACCCAGCCCGTCGGGGGTGAAGGCCGTGCCGTCGTAGTCGCCGCCGATGCCGAGGTGGTCGACGCCCGCGACCTCGCGCATGTGGTCGAGGTGGTCGGCGACCGTGGAGACCGTGGCGACCGGGCGCGGGTGAAGCTCCTCGAAGGCGTGGTGCACCTTCATCGCCTCGGCGGTGGTCTCCAGGTGGTGCAGCCCGTGCGCGCGCATGTTGTCGTCGGCGGCGGCCGTCCAGTCCACGGCGGCCTGGAGCACGAACTTCGGCACGAACGTCACCATCGCCATACCGCCGTTGGCGGGCAGCCGCTCCAGCACGTCGTCGGGGATGTTGCGCGGGTGATCACAGACTGCCCGCGACGACGAGTGCGAGAAGATCACCGGCGCGCTCGTCGCGTCCAGCGCGTCGCGCATCGTCGTGGCCGCCACGTGCGAGAGGTCGACGAGCATGCCCTCGCGGTTCATCTCCCGCACGACCGCACGGCCGAACGCCGACAGACCGCCGACCCCCGGTTCGTCCGTCGCGGAGTCCGCCCACGCCACGTTGTCGTTGTGGGTGAGCGTCATGTAGCGGACGCCGAGGGCGTACAACCCCCGCAGCGTGCCGAGGGAGTTGGCGATCGAGTGCCCGCCCTCCGCGCCCATGAGGGAGGCGATACGACCCTCCGCGCGCGCCGACTCCATGTCCGCGGCGGTCAGCGCGGGCGCCAGGTCCTGCGGGTAGCGGGCCAGCAACTGCCGTACGCAGTCGATCTGTTCCAGCGTCATCGGCACCGGGTCGGGCAGGTCCGAGCGGACGTACACCGACCAGTACTGCGCGCCGACGCCGCCCTCGCGCAGACGCGGGATGTCGGTGTGCAGATGCGCGTTCTGGTGTACGGCGATGTCGCGGGCGTCGAGGTCGTAGCCGACCTGCTTGCGCAGCGCCCAGGGCAGGTCGTTGTGCCCGTCGACGACCGGGAACTCCCGCAGCAGCTCCCGGGCTTGGTCCAGTGACGTCATCCCCGTCACTTCCCGAAGCCGAAGCCGCTGCCGCCGGCGCCGCTCTCGACCTTGGCGCGCAGCCGCTTGCCCTTCTCGGTGGCCTGGTCGTTCAGCTCCTGCTGGAACTCCCGCATCCGGACGAGGAGTTCCTCGTCGTGCGTGGCCAGGATGCGGGCCGCGAGCAGGCCCGCGTTACGCGCGCCGGCGACCGAGACGGCGGCGACGGGGACACCGGCCGGCATCTGCACGATGGAGAGCAGCGAGTCCATGCCGTCCAGGTACTTCAGGGGCACGGGGACGCCGATCACCGGCAGCGGGGTCACCGAGGCGAGCATCCCCGGGAGGTGGGCGGCGCCGCCCGCACCCGCGATGATCACCTTGAGGCCGCGGCCGTCGGCCTGCTCGCCGTACGTGATCATCTCGCGCGGCATGCGGTGCGCGGAGACGACGTCGACCTCGTAGGCGATCTCGAACTCGTCGAGCGCCTTCGCGGCGGCCTCCATGACGGGCCAGTCGGAGTCCGACCCCATGACGATTCCTACGACGGGTCCTGCGACGGGGCTCATTCGGTGATCGTGCCTCTCAGATAGCCGGCTGCGTGGCGGGCGCGGTCCAGGACGTCGGCCAGGTCGGTGCCGTAGGTGTTGACGTGGCCCACCTTGCGGCCGGGCTTCACGTCCTTGCCGTACATGTGGATCTTCAGCTGGGGGTCGCGGGCCATGCAGTGCAGGTACGCGGAGTACATGTCCGGGTAGTCGCCGCCCAGCACGTTGCACATCACGGTCCAGGGGGCGCGGGCGCGCGGATCTCCCAGCGGGAGGTCGAGGACCGCCCGGACGTGGTTGGCGAACTGGCTGGTGATCGCGCCGTCCTGGGTCCAGTGACCGGAGTTGTGCGGGCGCATGGCGAGTTCGTTGACGAGGATGCGGCCGTCGCCGGTCTGGAACAGCTCGACGGCGAGATGGCCGACGACACCGAGTTCCTTGGCGATGCGCAGCGCCATCTCCTCGGCCTGCAACGCGAGGGACTCGTCGAGGTCGGGGGCGGGTGCGATCACCGTGTCGCAGACGCCGTTCACCTGCTGGGACTCGACGACCGGGTAGGCGACGGCCTGGCCGTGCGGGGAGCGCACGACGTTCGCCGCCAGCTCCCGGACGAAGTCGACCTTCTCCTCCGCGAGCACGGGGACACCGGCGCGGAAGGGATCGGCGGCCTCCTCCACGGAGTCGACCACCCACACGCCCTTGCCGTCGTAGCCGCCGCGGACGGTCTTGAGGACGACGGGGAAGCCGTCCCCCTCCGCCGCGAAGGCGACCACGTCCGCCGGACCGCTCACGATGCGGTGCCGCGGGCACGGCACACCGATCTCGACGAGCTTCGCGCGCATCACGCCCTTGTCCTGGGCGTGCACGAGCGCGTCCGGGCCGGGGCGCACGGGGATGCCGTCCGCCTCCAGGGCCCGTAGATGCTCGGTGGGTACGTGTTCGTGATCGAAGGTGATCACATCGCAGCCCCGCGCGAAGTCACGCAGCGTGTCGAGGTCGCGGTAGTCGCCGATGACGACATCGCCGACGACCTGCGCCGCGGAATCCTGAGGGGTGTCACTGAGGAGCTTGAATCTGATGCCGAGCGGGATGCCCGCCTCGTGTGTCATACGAGCGAGCTGCCCCCCGCCGACCATGCCGACTACCGGGAACGTCACTCCCCCAGGGTATCGGTCACGCCACGGCGGCCCGATTTCCGTACCTCTTACCGTTCTTTTCCGGGTCTCTTCCCGACCTGTGAGCGGCTTCACGGGCGGCGGGGGAATGCGATGGTTAGCATGGCTGGGTCGCCGAATCCGCGATGACATCCGAGATGACAGGGGCCTGCACACCAATGGAACGTGGTTCCGAAGGGCCTTTCAAACGGCTCGCGCGCGAGGTCGCCAAGTTCGGCGCGGTGGGCGTGGTGGGCACCGTGGTGAACTTCGCGGTCTCCAACCTGCTGTGGCACCTGACCAGCCTGCAGGCCGTGCGCGCCAACGTGATCGCCACCGTCGTCGCCATCGCGTGCAACTACGTCGGCTTCCGCTACTTCACCTACCGCGACCGCGACAAGAGCGCCCGCACCAAGGAACTCACCCTGTTCCTGGCGTTCAGCCTGATCGGCCTGGTGATCGAGAACGGCGTCCTGTTCGCGGCGATCTACGGCTTCGGCTGGGACAGCTCGCTGCAGCGCAACGTCTTCAAGGTGCTCGGCATCGGCATCGCGACGCTGTTCCGCTTCTGGTCGTACCGCACCTGGGTGTTCAAGACACTGCCGGTCGAGGACGAGGAAGCCGTCGCGGAAGCCGGAGAAGCGAAGGCCTTCCCGGCCCCGCAATCGGAGCCGGCGCCCCGCCCCAAGCAACATGTGAGCTGACCGACCCACGCGCTTGCGCCGGTCCTCAGCGGACCGTGGGCTCGTCCTCGTCCACCTGCAGCCGCTTCGTCGGCGGCGTGCGCGACAGGAACAGGCCGAACACCGGCGGCTGCGCCTGCAGCATCTCCAGCCGGCCGCCGTCCGCCTCCGCGAGGTCACGGGCGACCGCCAGGCCGATCCCCGTGGAGTTACGGCCACTGATCGTCCGCTCGAAGATCCGCGCACCGAGATCGGTCGGGACCCCCGGACCTTCGTCCGTGACCTCTACGACGGCCTGGTTGCCGGTGACCCGGGTGCGCAGGGCGACCGTGCCACCGCCGTGCATCAGGGAGTTCTCGATCAGCGCGGCCAGCACCTGGGCGACCGCGCCCGGGGTGCCGACGGCCTGCAGATGCCGCTTGCCGGAGCTGACGATCGCGCGGCCGACACTGCGGTAGGCGGGGCGCCACTCGGCGAGCTGCTGCTGGATGACCTCGTCGAGGTCGAAGGAGACGGCGGAGCCGGTACGGGGGTCACGCGCGTTGGTCAGCAGCCGCTCCACGACATCGGTGAGCCGCTCGACCTGCGTGAGCGCGATCGTCGCCTCCTCCTTCACCGTGTCCGGGTCGTCCGTGAGGGTGATCTCCTCAAGCCGCATGGACAGCGCGGTCAGCGGCGTACGCAGCTGGTGCGAGGCGTCGGCAGCGAGCCGGCGCTCGGCGGTGAGCATGCGGGCGATGCGCTCGGCGGAGGAGTCGAGGACATCGGCGACCCGGTCCAACTCCGGGACGCTGTACCGCTTGTGCCGGGGGCGCGGATCACCGGAGCCGAGCCGCTCGGCGGTCTCCGCGAGGTCGGTGAGCGGCGAGGCGAGCCGGTTGGCCTGCCGTACCGCGAGCAGTACGGCGGCCACCACGGCGAGCAGCGCCACGGCACCGATGATGAGCAGCGTCCGCCCGACCTCCTGGGTCACGTTCGAGCGCGGCTCCATCACGGTGACCGACTCGCCCTCCTCACCCTTGGCGGTGGAGTGGATGACATCACCCGTCGGCTTGGTGCCTACCTCGATCGCCGGGTCGCCCGGGATGCGGATCACGGCGTAGCGATCCTCCGTGACCTGGGTGCGCAGTACCTCCGAGTCGACGATCTCCGCGCCGAGGATCCTGCTGTCCACGATGCTGGCCAGCCTGAGCGCCTCGGAATCCACGCGTTCCTGGGCGCTGTTGCTGATCGTGCGCGTCTCGACGATGACAAGGGACACACCGAACACGGCGATGACCACGAGGACCACGGCGAGCGTGGACTGGATGAGCCGACGACGCACGGGAGGCTAGCTCTTCTCGAAGCGGAAACCCACACCACGCACGGTGGCGATGTACCGGGGGTTGGCCGCGTCGTCGCCGAGCTTCTTGCGCAGCCAGGAGATGTGCATGTCGAGGGTCTTGGTGGACGACCACCACGTCGTGTCCCAGACCTCGCGCATCAACTGGTCACGAGTCACCACCCGCCCGGCGTCCCGCACCAGAACCCGCAGCAGGTCGAACTCCTTGGCGGTGAGCTGGAGTTCCTCGTCACCCATCCACGCGCGGTGCGACTCGACGTCGATCCGGACGCCGTGCGTGGCGGGCGGCTGCGCGGGCTCGGCGGCGCCGCGCCGCAGCAGGGCCCGGACGCGGGCGAGCAGTTCGGCGAGCCGGAAGGGTTTGGTGACGTAGTCGTCGGCGCCCGCGTCGAGGCCGACGACGGTGTCCACCTCGTCGGCGCGTGCGGTCAGGATGAGGATGGGGACGGTGTGGCCCTCGGCGCGCAGTCGGCGGGCCACTTCCAGGCCGTCCATGCCGGGCAGGCCCAGGTCCAGGACACACAGGTCGATGCCGCCCTGGATGCCTGCATCGAGCGCTGTCGGTCCGTCCTCGCGCACCTCGACCTCGTAACCTTCCCGTCGCAAAGCGCGGGCCAGCGGCTCCGAGATGGACGCGTCGTCCTCGGCGAGCAGTACACGGGTCATGAGGTGATGGTAGTCCGCCTCGGACAGCGGTCGGGGTGTGATCGCCACGAGTGATTCTTACCTTGGGGCAAGTCGGATTCGCCGGCGTGAGGAATCCGGTCCGAACCTGCGCCTGTGGGATGCCATCCTTGTAAACACCTTGGAAAAGTCGGCTGCGGTTCCACTTCTTCCTGTGATCGATGTCTCAAGTCCTTCCATATCCGGCAGTGTCCTGTCGTATGGTGACTGGACCGCTTGTAGTGACACTGGGGCCTTTGGCGAGCATTCACAGCTGAAGGTCCCTTTTCTGTGCGGCCCTCCCGACCAGCAAGGATCGACCATGGCGTCCAGCCTGACGAAGGACTCGGTGACTCCGGGCACCCCCGGTTCCGAGAAGACCTTCTTCGGCCACCCCCGCGGACTGGCCACTCTCTTCATGACCGAGATGTGGGAGCGCTTCTCCTACTACGGCATGAGGGCCCTGCTTCCCCTGTACCTGGTCGCCCCCGGCGGCCTCCACCTGAGTGCGGCCACCGCTACCGCGATCTACTCGGTGTACCTGTCCCTCGTGTACCTGCTCGCCCTGCCCGGCGGCTGGTTCGCGGACCGGGTCCTCGGCCCCCGCAAGACGGTCGCGGTCGCCGGCGTGGTCATCATGCTCGGCCACCTCACGCTCGCCCTCCCCTCTTCGGGCACGTTCTTCGCGGGCCTCGGCCTGGTGGCGATCGGCTCGGGTCTCCTGAAGGCCAACATCTCCACGATGGTCGGCCACCTCTACGAGGGCCCGGACGACCCGCGCCGCGACGGCGGCTTCACCCTCTTCTACATCGGCATCAACGTCGGCGCCTTCGCCGCACCGCTGGTCATCGGCACCGTCGGCGAGAACGTCAACTGGCACCTCGGCTTCGCGCTCGCCGCGGTCGGCATGGCACTCGGCCTCGCCCAGTACCTGCTCGGCACCCGTCACCTCAGCTCCCGCTCGGACGTCGTCCCCACGCCGCTGTCCGCCGAGGAGAAGACGGCCACGCTGCGCAAGTCGGGTTTCTGGGCGGCCATCGCGATCGTCTTCTACGCGGTCGTCGGCTTCTCCGGCCACTACACGCTGAACTGGCTACTGGTCCCGATCACCGTCGCCGGTCTGCTCATCCCGGTGCTGGTCATCGCCCGCATCAAGCGCGACAAGTCCCTCGACCGCGCCGACCAGTCGAAGATGTCCGCGTACATCTGGTTCTTCGTCGCCGCGGCCGTGTTCTGGATGATCTACGACCAGGGCGGCTCGACGGTGTCCCTGTTCGCCGACTCCTCGGCCAAGAACACCGTCTTCGGCTGGAACTTCCCGGTCTCCTGGTACCAGTCCGTCAACCCGGTCCTCATCATGGCCCTCGCCCCGGTCTTCGCCTGGGCCTGGCTGGCCCTGGCCCGCCGCGGCAAGGAGCCGAGCACGGCGACGAAGTTCGCGATGGGCCTGGTCCTGATCGGCGCGTCCTTCTTCCTCTTCCTGGCCCCGCTCGCGATCGCCGACGGCGGTCACAAGGCGGCGGCGATGTGGCTGGTGGCGATCTACTTCGTCCAGACGGTCGGCGAACTGACCCTCTCCCCCGTCGGCCTGTCGGTCACCACGAAGATGGCTCCGGCCAAGTACGCCTCCCAGATGATGGGCGTCTGGTTCCTCGCGGTCACGGCGGGCGACGCGACGACGGGCCTCCTGTCCATCGCCGGTGTCGACCTGAACAGGACGGGCATCGTCGCGCTGCAGGCGGTTCTCGCGGTGCTCGCGGGTGCGGCGGTGTGGATGTACCGCAAGAGGGTGCGGGAGCTTATGGGGTCTGTGCACTGACGCGGCGGGGGTTCGCGCTCCCGGTGCTTTGATGGTGCTGGTGGGCCACTCGCTTCTTTGTCAGTGTCGGGCTTCCACGGCCCGAGTAAAGGGCGCTCCCTGCGGTCGCGTCGCCTGCGGCGATGACCCTCCGGGCCACCCTTGACTCGGTCCGCTCCAGCCCGTTTTAGAAGCGAGCGAGCGGCCGGGAGGAATGGGGGTCCCAGGTCTGCCGGCCCCTCACGTCGGCTGCGTCCGCAACCGGCGGAGCGGGACGCGACCGCGCCTCGCCAGCACGCCACGTCGGCTCAGCGGCCAACGGCGAGTGGCTGGATCCCCGAGGGCGGGAGGGGAGAGAGGGAGGGGGAGGTAGGGGTCCCAAAAAAGTGTGTCACTTTCCCTGGAAGTGACACACTTCTACGGCACCCACC
>NZ_JAWOAI010000434.1:0-8687 GCF_033194735.1 Streptomyces sp. W16 | reverse complement strand
AGGCCGGACTGCGGGCCGCCATCTCCCGCCACGCCGAGACCGCGCGCGGGGGGCTGGACCCGGACGCCGGGGCGATGGTGCGGGCGGTCTGGTTCGACGCCGGACCCGGACAGCCCGGGCGGCTGCTGATCCTCGTCCACCACCTGGTCGTCGACGGCGTCTCCTGGCGCGTGCTGCTACCCGACCTGGCCACCGCCTGGGCGGCGGTCCGAGGCGGTCGTACGGCCGAACTCGCCCCCGTGGAGCTGTCGTTCGCACGCTGGTCCCGGCTCCTCGGGACCCGCGCCGCCGATCCCGCGACCGAGGACGAACTGCCGTGGTGGACCTCCGCCCTCGCCGAGGGTGCCGGCCTTC
Source organism: Streptomyces sp. W16 (assembly GCF_033194735.1). Lineage (NCBI taxonomy): Bacteria > Bacillati > Actinomycetota > Actinomycetes > Kitasatosporales > Streptomycetaceae > Streptomyces > Streptomyces sp. W16. The sequence continues at coordinate 8,333 of NZ_JAWOAI010000434.1, read as the reverse complement.
CGCTGGCCCGCCCGCTCGACCCGGCCCGGGACACCGTCGCCACCACCCGCCATCTCTCCCTGACCCTGCCCGCCGACCTCACCGAACCGCTGCTGAGCCGGGCCCCGGCCGCCTTTGGCGCCACCGTCAACGACGTTCTGCTCACCGCGTTCGCGCTGGCGGTCGGGGACTGGCGGACCCGGACACTCGGCGCGCGGTACACGGGCGGGCCCGTCCTGGTCGACCTGGAGGGTCACGGCCGCGAGGAACAACTCGCGGGCGACGCCGACCTGTCCCGTACGGTCGGCTGGTTCACCAGTGTCGTGCCCGTACGACTCGACCCGGGCGAGGCCGACTTGGCGGACGCCTTGGCCGGCGGGCCCGCACTGGACACGGCCCTGGCCCGCGTCCGCGCCCACCTCACCGCGCTGCCCACGGCCGGCATCGGGCACGGACTGCTGCGCCACCTCAACGCCGAGACCGGCCCGCGCCTGGCCCAACTCGCCGAGCCGCAGATCGAGTTCAACTACATGGGCCGCTTCGACCGCCCGGCGGCGGCCGACTGGTCCTACGCCCCCGAGGACGACGCCGCCGACCTCGACGCCGACCCCGGCCAGCCGATGTCCCACGCCCTGACCCTCAACGCCATCACCGAGAACCGTCCCGAGGGCCCGGAGCTGAGCGCCCACTGGGCATACGCCGCCGAACTCCTCGGCGAGGAGCAGGTGCAGGACCTGGCCCGCACCTGGTTCCGGGCGCTGGAGGCCGTCGTACGACGGGCGGAGGCTCTCAACAAGCCCTGAACGAACCACGCTTACCCACCAGTTCGCAGCAGAGAGGCAAGGAACCCCCGACATGAGCAACCCGTTCGAGAACCCCGAAGGCGTCTACTCCGTCCTCGTCAACGACGAGGGCCAGTACAGCCTGTGGCCCGACTTCGTGGACGTACCGGCCGGCTGGACGGTCGCGCACGGACCCGCCGCCAGGCAGGAGTGCCTGGACCACATCGAGGCCAACTGGACGGACATGCGGCCCAAGAGCCTGGTCGACGGGGTCTGAGCACACGAATGGGGCGGGTCCGGACTCGGACCCGCCCCATTCGTATGCGCAGGTGTCAGGAAGCGGGCTGCTCCACCTTCGTCGACGTCTTGCCGTCCACCGCCGCCGCGAGCTGCGGCACCAGCCGGTCCAGGACGTAGGGGATGCTCAACACCGTAGACAGAGATACGGCGTTGCCGTAGTCACTGGTCTCCTTGATGAAGACCTCGCGGCCCTGCTTCACCACGTTCAGGTCGCCGTAGATCTTGTCGTCGTGCAGCTTGCTGACGGCCGTGGTGGTGTCCGGCACGATCCACACGGCGACCTTCTGGTCGAGCAGGTCGTAGCGCTCCTTGCTGATGTTCGCGCCGAACGTGTCCCCGATGACCTTGTCGAGGCCCTTAGGCAGCGCGAAGCCCAGGTCGGACAGGAGCCGGGAGCGCGGGTCCTGGCTGCCGTAGACGAACACACCCTCGTACGGGGTCGCCATCACGGCGGAAGCGCCGGCGAAGGCGGGGTTGGCCTTCTTGGCCGCGTCGAACTTGGCCTCGACGCCCGCCACCAGGGTCTTGGCCTCGGCGGCCTTGCCGAGCGCCTGCCCGATCTCCTCGGTCTGCTGCTGCCACGGCACGCCGTAGTCGTTGTAGGCCTTCGGCTGGGCGACGACCGGCGCGAACTGCGAAAGGCTCTGGTACTGGGCCTTCGTCAGTCCCGAGTAGACGGCGAGGATCAAGTCGGGCTTCAGAGCGGCTATCTTCTCCACCTGCGGGCCGGTGCCGGTGTCCTTGAGGACGGTCGGCGCAGCCGCACTGCCCAACTTGTCCTGGGCCCAGGGGCCGATGGCGCCCTTGTAGCCGCCGAGCCACTCGGTCGTGCCGACCGGCACCTTGCCCAGGGCGAGGACGGCGTCCTGGTCGGTGAGGCCGACGGTGACGATGCGCTTGGGCTCGGACTTGATCGTCGTACTGCCGAACTTGTGGGCGATCGTCACGGGGAACGCGTCGGCGGAGGCCTTCGCCTCCGAGCCAGCGGTGTCCGAAGAGGACGATGTGGAGCTTGAGTTGGAGGAACCGCAGCCCACCGCCGTGATGGCCAGCAGGAGTACGGAGGCGAGCAGGCCGGACAGCCGGGAGGCTCTGGTGGCGCGGGGCATCGGATGATCCTTCTGTTCGTCGCGATGGGTCGGCGGGGGGTGACAGATCTAGTGGGTGTCGGGGGAGCGGCTGTCGGACCAGGCCTGCCAGAGGGTGGCGTACGGGCCCTGGGCGGCGAGGAGTTCGTCGTGCGTGCCGTTCTCCACGACCCGGCCGTCGCTGAGGACGACCACCCGGTCCGCGGAGGCGGCCTGGCTGAGCCGGTGCGCCACGACCAGTGCCGTACGGCCGCGCAGGGCTTGTTCGGCGGCCTCGTCGAGCTGACGGGCGCCCGAACTGCCCGCCTCCGCCGTCGCCTCGTCGAGCACGACGACCGGCGGGTCGGCCAACAGCAGCCGGGCCAGGGCGAGTTGCTGGGCGCGATCGGCGGTCAGTCGATGTCCGCCGTCCCCTACGACCGTGTCCAGGCCCTCCGGCAACGCCTCGGCCCAGCCGAGCGCGCCCACCGTGTCGAGTGCCTCCCGCAGTTCCTCGACATGCGCCTCCGGGCGGGCCAGCCGCAGATCGTCGACGAGCGGCCCGGCGAAGACATGGACCTCCTGCGTGACGAGCCCGACCAACTGCCCTGCCTCGTCCGGCTCCTGGCCGCCGACATCGATCCGGCCCGCCTGCGGGCGGTGCAGCCCCGCGACCAGCTTGGCGAGCGTCGTCTTGCCCGCACCGGTCGTCCCGACCAGCGCGACCCGCTCCTTGGGCCGGATCTCCAGGTCGACGTCGTGCAGCACCGGGCGGCCCGGTACATACGCGTGCGAGACACCGGTCAGCGTCACGGACGGCGGCCCGGCCGCGGTCGTACGGTCGTCCGCTTGCCCGGCGACCACCGGCGCGGGTTCGTCCACGACCCCGACGAGCCGTGCCAGCCCGGCCGTTGCCGACTGGGCGTCGTCCAGCAGCACCAACGCGGTGTTGACCGGCCCGAAGAGACTGTGGAAGTACAGCGCGGCGGCGGTGGCCGTACCGACCGAGGCGGAACCGTCCCGCACCAGCAGGAACCCGGTGACCAGGACGGCGGAGAGCCCCAGATACTCGGCGATGTGCAGCCGACTGTAGAAGCGCAGCATCAGCCGCACCCCGCTCATCGTGAACTCCACTGCCGCACGCGAGCGTTCGGTGACCTGCCGGGTGTGCCCCCACTGCAACCGGTACGCCCGTACGGTCCGCGCCCCGCCGATGGTGTCCAGCAACTGCTGCTGCTGGGTCCCGGTCGCGATGCGCTCCTTGGCGTACAGGGGAACGGCGTTGCGCACATACCAGCGGGCGGTGTGCGCCTGCACGGGCACGGCGATCAGCGCGGCGAGCAGGAAACGCCAGTCCAGCAGGGCGAGCGCGCCCAGCGTCAGCACGATCGACAACGCGGACCGCGCCAGTTCCGGCAGCGCGCCGCGCACCGCGTCCGCGACCCGTGAAACATCTCGCGTCACCCGGGAGTTGAGGTCGCCGGACCCGGCCTTCTCGATCCGGTCCAGGGGCAGCGACAGCGCCCGCTCGACGAACAGTTCGCGCAGTCGCGCGAGCGCGGTCTCCCCGAGCCGGGACACCAGCAACATGCCCAGCGCGGTCGTCACCCCCTGGACCACGGCGACCCCGGCGAGCGCGACCACGGGCAGGGTGAGTGCGTCGGGGGAGCGCCGCTCGGTGACGACATCGACGATGTGGCCCAGCAGCGGCTGGGTGAGCAGCCCGACGGCCGTGGCGACCACCATCAGGCCGAACCCGGCGACGGCCAACCCCCGCTGCGGACGCAGGAGTTCACGGACCGCGGCACGGGTCCGGGCGGGCGTGGCGGTGGGGAGCAGGGCGCGGTCGGAGTCCGTCGTCCGGATGTCTTCCGTCGTCATGCCAGCACCGCCGTCCGGTAGGTCGCGTCGGTCCGCACCAGGTCCGCGTGGGTGCCCTCGGCGCCGACGCGGCCCGCGTCGAGGAGGATCACGTGGTCGGTGACGGCGAGAAGTGCCGGGCTGTTGGTGACGACGATCGTGGTGCGGCCCTGCCGGAACTCGCGCAGCCCCTCCGCGATCCGCGCCTCGGTCACCGTGTCGACGGCCGTCGTCGGATCGTGCACGACCAGGACGGGCGGCCCGGCACGCAACGCCCGTGCCAGCAGGACGCGTTGACGCTGCCCGCCCGACAGGGACCGGCCGCCCTCACCGACACCGGTGGCGGTGCCGTACGGCAGGGACTCGGCCACCTCGTCGGCACGGGCGGCGGCCATGGCGTGCTCGGTAAGGAGATGGTCGCCAGCTGCGCCCGGAGTCGACTCCTCCGGAGTCACGTTCGCCGCCAACGAGCCCTCGAACAGCGCCGCGTCATGGGCGGCGACCAGCACCGCCGCCCGAAGTCCCGTCGGATCCAGCCGAGTCAGCGGTACACCGTCCAGCTCCACCGAACCAGACTCGGGGTCGGTCTCCCGGCCCAGACAGCGCAACAGGGCTTCGGCACCGGCCGGATCGGTCACCGCGATGCCGGTCAACTTCCCGGCGGCCAGGTCGAGATCGACGCCGTCCAGGCCCCCGAGCCGTACGCCCCGCAGGCGCAGTCCGCCGCGCACGGGCTCGGTGACCGGGTCGTCGCCGTCCACGACGGCGGGCCCGGCGGCGAGCACCTCCGCGACCCGGGCGGCCGAGGCACGGCCCTGCGCCAGCTCGGCGTTTACCCACGCGAACGTCTCCAACGGCCCCAGCAGGAACAGCGCGAGCCCCACCGCCGACACCAACTGCCCCAACGTGAGCGCCCCGTCGAGTGCCAGCCGCCCGCCGACCAGGGCGATCAGCGCGATGAACCCACCGGTGAGCGCGAGCACGAGCCCGGTCTGCCAGGACTCGGCACGGGCCGAACGCAGCGTGGCGGAAAGGGAGATACGACTCGTCCGCCGATACCGCTCGACGGCGGCCTGCTGCGCGCCCAGCCCCTTCAGCACCCGCAGCCCGGCCACCAGGTCGGCGGCCACGCCCGAGGCATGGGCGGCCCGATCCTGCTCGGCCTCGCTGCGCCGCTCCAGCGGCTTCGACAGCAGATGCCCCAGCCACAGCAGCACAGGCGTACCCAGCAGCACGATCAGCCCGAGCGGCACAGAGATCAGCAGCAGCGCGACCGCACTCACGGCGACACCGGCTATCGCCCAAATCCCGCTCATCAGCGCCATGTTGACCGCACCGACCCGCTTGGCGTCCTCGGTGGCGACATTGGCGAGTTCGCCGGGCAGCCGCCCTTCCTCCGCACCGCCCCGGGCATCGAGCACCCGGCCCACGATCGCCAACCGGAGTGTGTGCGCGGCCTCTTCGGCACCGCGCTCACCGGCCTTGGCGCCCAGCCGGAAACTCCACGACAGCGTCACGTACATGACGGCCAGTACGCCGAGCCAGAGCATCAGACGTCCGGCCTTCTGACCGGCGACGGCCTGGTCGATCACGACACCGATGAGCACCGGCACCAGGGCCTCCCCCAGTTGGTGCACGCATCCGAGCGCCGAGCCGAGAGCGACGCGTCGTATCTGTCCCTTGACCGAGCGCGCCAGGACGTTCCGCCCCGACAGTTCCCCTGCTCCCACCAGCCACCCTCCGGAAACCGGCCAACTTAGGCAAGGCTACCTTAAGTGAATGGCGGGCAATGGGAGCCCTTTCTGCCCGCCTGGCAGGTAACGGAGCGGTTCCGATGCCGCCGATCGGCGGGGCGTCCCCCGTGACGCCGGGCGGTAGGCTTCCGAGGTGCGCCCTTTTGTGCGGCGCACGCCCGCAAGGCAGTTCGTGAATTCGGGAGGACCGGCGTTGCACGTCCAGGAATGGCTCGACACGGTTCCCCCGGTGGCCGTCTACGCCGTGGTGGCGCTGGTCATCGGGGTGGAGAGCCTGGGCATCCCGCTGCCGGGCGAGATCGTCCTGGTCTCGGCGGCGCTGCTCTCCTCCCAGCACTCCGGCATCAACCCGGTCGTCCTCGGCGCCTGCGCCAGCCTCGGCGCGGTGATCGGCGACTCCATCGGCTACGCGATCGGCCGCAAGGGCGGACGCCCCCTGCTCGCCTGGCTCGCCGACAAGTTCCCCAGACACTTCAGCGAAGGCCATGTCGCCACCGCCGAGCGGTCCTTCGAAAAATGGGGCATGTGGGCCGTCTTCTTCGGCCGCTTCATCGCCCTGCTCCGTATCTTCGCCGGCCCGCTCGCGGGCGTACTGCGCATGCCGTACTGGAAGTTCCTGACCGCCAACCTGCTCGGCGGAATCATCTGGGCCGGCGGCACCACGGCAGTCGTCTACTACGTGGGAATCGTCGCCGAGGACTGGCTCAAGCGCTTCTCGTACTTCGGCCTCGCAGCGGCAGTCCTGGTGGGCCTGGCCTCCATGCTGATGGTCAGGCGCAAGGCGCAGAAGATGTCGGCAGAGAAGAACGAACCCGAACCGGTAAACGCCGGCGAGTGAGGCGCCCTGAAGGGGCGCGGGGAACTGCGCGACCAGCCACAAACGACCCGCACCCGCCAGCCGGTCTACTCATGCACCCCGCGATGCGCCTTGGCCAACTCCGCATACATAGTCCCGTTAAGGGTCAACCCCTCCCGTTCCTCGGAAGTAAGCTCCCGCCGCACCTTCGCCGGCACCCCCGCGACCAGTGACCCCGCCGGCACAACCATCCCCTGCGGCACCAACGCCTGCGCGGCAACAAGGGAACCCGCCCCGATCACCGCCCCGTTGAGCACCGTAGCCCCCATCCCGATAAGGCAGTCGTCCTCAACGGTCGCCCCATGCACAACGGCGTTGTGCCCGACAGACACCCGCTCCCCGACGGTCACCGGAAACCCGGGGTCGGCGTGCAACGTGCAGTTGTCCTGAATATTGCTGCTCGCCCCGACGGCGATCCGCTCGACGTCACCGCGCAACACGGCCCCGTACCAAACGCTCGCCCCCGCAGACAGCGTCACGTCCCCGATCACGGACGCCGTAGGAGCCACGAACGCCGACTCATCGACCTCCGGCTCCCTGCCACCAATACCTACGATCAACGCCCTGTGCGTCATAAGACCCTCCCAACCGTCGGAGACACCCGCACGGTACGTCACCGGTAGGGCGAAGATCACAGCGGCCGGACCTCATGGGTGCGGCTCACGCTGAGTACCGTGAGCGGGTGCCCAAGCGCAAGAACACGTTCTCAGAATGGCGGCGCCACCTCGCGCAACGCGCCGTCCACGCGGGCTGGGCCTGGGTGCAGCGCACGGGCTCCGTGACCGCCGCGCACCCGGGACGCTTCCGCTTCGGCGCGATGGGAACAGGTACCAGACTCGCCTTCCCGCTGGGCACGGTCTTCGGCGAACCCTGGATCCACCTCGGCGCCCACTGCATCGTCGGCGAGCAGGTCACCCTCACCGCGGGCCTGATGCCCGACCTCGACCTCGGTCCCGACCCCATCCTGCGTCTCGGCGACGGCGTCGTCCTCGGCCGCGGCAGCCATGTCATCGCCGACACGACGGTCACCATCGGCAGCGACTGCTACTTCGGCCCGTACGTCTACGTCACCTCCACGAACCACTCCTACGACGACCCGCACGAGCCCATCGGCAAGCAGTGGCCGCGCATGGAACCCGTCGAGATCGGCCCGGGCTGCTGGATCGGCACCGGCGCGGTGATCCTGCCGGGTGCGCGGATCGGCCGGAACGTGGTGGTGGCGGCCGGTGCGGTGGTCCGGGGCACGGTGCCCGACCATGCCGTGGTGGCGGGGGCGCCCGCACGGGTCGTACGCCGCTGGACTCCGGCCGAGGGCTGGCAGCCACCGCTGCGGACGCCTGCGCCGGTACCGATTCCCGAGGGCGTCACCCCGGACCAGCTGAACGCGCTTGCCGGCCTGGACGAGGAGACCGCCGCGCGGCTCGCCGAACTCGACGACGACACGATCGCGCGGCTGGCGGAACTGGACGCGGAAGCCTGAGCGCTCACCCCGTAGCCAGCAACAACGTCCCCACCAACGCTAGCCCCGCCCCCGCCGCCTGGACCGCCCGCAGCCGCTCGCTGAGGAAGCCGCGTGCGGCCAGGGACGTGACCACCGGATAGAGCGAGGCGAGGACCGCCGCCACGGTCACCGGCCCGTGCTGTGCGGCGATCGAGTACGTCCCGTTGGCCGCGACATCGGCGAGCCCCACGAAGGCCAGCGCCGGCAGCGAGGCCCAGCGGAACCCGCCCTGCG
>NZ_JAWOAI010000433.1:0-8694 GCF_033194735.1 Streptomyces sp. W16 | reverse complement strand
GTCCGCACCGGATGCGCCGGAGCCGTCGCGGACGTGCTCGCGGAACCGCTGGGCGAGGGCACGGTCAGGGCCGTGCTCGACCGGGGTGACCGCGGGCGCACCGGCTTCGAACGGCTCGGTGACGGTGAACTCCGTTACGCGGCACTCGCGTTGGTGCTCCTGACCGGCCCCGGCGTTCTGGAGGTGGACCCGCCGGGCGAGGTCCCCGCCGCGATGCAGACCCTCACCGTCCTCGCCGACGGCCTCGATCGCGGACTGGACGTACGGCAACGGGCCGAACTGCTGCGGCTCGCCGCCCGGATGTGCGAGCGCGGGCACATCCGGCTGGTCGGCGCGGTGAGCGACGCGTCCTGGGCGGACCGGGTCGAGGGGGTCACGGTGGTACACCTGGAGCCGTGACAGAACATCTCGACGTGGCGAAACTGCAGCGCAGACTGGCCGAGTTCGCCGCCGCGCGGAACTGGCAGCCCTACCACACCCCCAAGAACCTCGTCGCCGCGCTCAGCGTGGAGGCCTCCGAACTGGTCGAGATCTTCCAGTGGTTGACCCCCGAGGAGTCCGCGCGGGTCATGGACGACCCGGGCAGCGCGCACCGGGTGCGGGACGAAGTCGCCGATGTGCTCGCCTACTTGCTGCAGCTGTGCGAGGTGCTTGGCATCGACCCGCTCGCCGTGCTGGAGGCGAAGATCGACCGGAACGAGGACAGGTTCCCCCGGCCGTAATGGACAAGTTGGGGGAGCGGGCGCGTCCATTTTCACTCTCCGGAGTCATTCATCTGTCCGCAACCGATTTGTTGTCCACAGATTTCCGCCTTCCTCTGGCTTTTCGTCTCAGGGACTCTCACTCTGGGTAGTGGACAAGGGAGTTCGGGCGGACGTGCGAACAGCACGTCGGGATATGACGGGGGCAGTGCATGGACGCGATGCGGCTCATCGTGACGAGCAGGCGTGCCCTGGCCGGAAGCGGCGATGTGCCGCAGACCATGACGGAGGTGTGGCAGGCGCAGGCCCTCGCGCAGGCGATCGGCAGCCGCCTCGCGGTCTTCGGCCCGCCCGAACTGCGCGGCGAGGCACTGGGGTTGACCGAGCTGGCGGGCCGGGGCTGCGGCGTCCTCGACACCCCGGTGCTCGCGATAGAGGACTTACGGGCGGCGCAGCTCACGGAGTTGGGCGACGCCCGCCTCGCTCTCCTCTGCCTGGGCGGCCTGCTCGGCGAGGTCGGCATCGCCCTGGTCGGCATCGCCTGCGCGGCGGACGACGAGGGCACGTACTGGCAGTGCATGGAGGCGATCGACGCGGCCGACGAGTCCAGGGACCGGGTCCTGGAGATGCTGCGAAGACTGGCGGACCGGGAGCGGGCGGAGATACCGGAGCGGGAGGCGGGCTGACCGAGACGTCCGCCTCCGGCGCCGCAGAAGCGTCAGGCGGTCGCGCCGCCCTCCTCGGCGGACACCGACCCCGTGCTTCCGGCCGACTGCAGGTCGGCGTCGAGGGCGGACAGGTCCGCGTTCAGTGACGCCATCAGCTCCTCCATCTGCTGCAACAACCCCTTCGGTTGCGCAGGCCCGCCCTGCTGCGGCACGGCTTCTTCGGACATGACGGCCTCCTCGGCCCGTGGCCTCCGAGAGCGGAGGCCGATGCGGGTGACGCCCCGACGTCGCCTTGCCGGTGCGGGAATCCGGGCGGTCCGGCTCCGCCCGAGCCAACGATCATCACCCGGGCCGGTCACTGGCACGGGCAGCCCCCGTGCGCACGGTTGACGCAATTTCACCCGACCGGGCACGAGTGGGGCCACAGGGACCGGTGGGGTTGACCGGCACCCCGGCGTGCAGGATGGAGGCATGGATCTTCGCATCTTCACCGAGCCCCAGCAGGGGGCCACCTACGACACCTTGCTCGCCGTGGCCAAGGCCACCGAGGACCTCGGCTTCGACGCCTTCTTCCGCTCCGACCATTTTCTGAGCATGGGCTCCGGCGACGGCCTCCCCGGCCCCACCGATGCCTGGCTCACCCTCGCCGGCCTCGCCCGCGAGACCAAGCGCATCCGCCTGGGCACCCTGATGACGGCCGGCACCTTCCGCCTCCCCGGCGTCCTCGCCATCCAGGTCGCGCAGGTCGACCAGATGTCGGGCGGCCGGGTCGAACTCGGCCTGGGCACGGGCTGGTTCGAGCAGGAGCACAAGGCGTACGGCATCCCCTTCCCGAAGGAGAAGTTCGCCCGCCTGGAGGAGCAGCTCGCGATCGTCACCGGCCTCTGGGAGAGCAAGCCCGGCGACACCTTCGACTTCCACGGCACGTACTACGACCTGACCGACTCGCCCGCGCTGCCCAAGCCCGCGCAGTCCAGGATCCCCGTGCTGATCGGCGGCCACGGCGCGAGCCGTACCCCGAAGCTGGCGGCGAAGTACGCCGACGAGTTCAATATCCCGTTCGCCTCGATCGAGGACAGCGAGCGGCAGTTCGGCCGGGTCCGCGCCGCCGCCGAGGCGGCCGGCCGCAGGGCCGACGACCTCGTCTACTCCAACGCCCTCGTCGTCTGCGTCGGCAAGGACGACCAGGAGGTCGCCCGCCGCGCCGCCGTGATAGGCCGCGAGGTCGACGAACTCAAGGCCAACGGCCTGGCGGGCTCCCCGTCCGAGGTCGTCGACAGGATCGGCCGCTACGCCGAGACCGGCTCCCGGCGCATCTACCTCCAGGTCCTCGACCTCGACGATCTGGACCACCTGGAGCTGATCTCGGCCCAGGTGCAGTCGCAGCTGTCGTGACACCGTGCGGGCGGGGCACCCAGCCCTCGCCCGCCGCCCCACCCCTCCCCAAAAAAAGTGTGACACTTTCGGGGAGACCGACACACTTTTTCAGGACCCCTACCTTGCCCCCGCACCCGCGGAGGCCGCCGCCGGCACCTCCGCGTCGACGCGGGGCCGCCGGCCCGGCAGGAACGCGGCCAGTGCCAGCGCCGCCAGGGCCGCCGCCGAACCGATGCCCATGATCACGCGGAAACCGTTGTGGGAGGGGACCGTCAGCGAGCCGAACGTCGTCGTCATGTGCGCCAGTACGACTCCGGCGACGGCGCTTGAGGCCGACGTACCGATCGAGCGCATCAGGCTGTTTAGGCTGTTCGCGGCGGCCGTCTCGGACAGCGGCACGGCCCCCATGATCAGCGCGGGCATCGCGCCGTAGGCGAAACCGACCCCGGCGGAGATCACACAGCACACCACGACGACCTGCCAGACCGCGGCCAGCATGACGACGCCGAGGCCGTAACCGGCGGCCACGACGAACGCGCCCAGCATCAGGGTGACCTTGGGCCCGGCCGCCGCCGAGATCCGGGCGGACAGCGGTGCCGTGGCCATCATCACCAGGCCGGAGGGGCCGAGCGTGAGGCCCGCCGCGAGCACGGTCTGACCGAGGCCGTAGCCGGTGAGCGTGGGCAGTTGGAGGAGTTGCGGCACGGCCAGCGACATGGCGAACATGGCGAAGCCGAACACCACGGACGCGAGGTTGGTCAGCAGCACCTGGCGCCGCGCGCTGGTACGCAGATCGACCAGGGGCCGGTCGGTACGCAACTCCCACCAGCCCCACACCAGGAGCACGCCGAAGGCCACGACGAACAGTCCGGTCGTCGTCCCGCTGCCCCAACCCCAGTCCGCACCCTTGGAGACGGCGAGCAGCAGACAGACCAGACCGATCGACATCCCGACGCCGCCCACGACGTCGAACCGGCCCCCGCTGCGCACCGCCGACTCCGGTACGAGTGCCACGACGAGCGCGGTCACGACGGCACCGAGCACCGCCGCCGTCCAGAACAGCACATGCCAGTCCGCCTTTTCGGCGATGAAAGCGGCCGTCGGCAGCCCCAGCGCACCGCCCACCCCCAGCGAGGCGCTCATCAGCGCGGTCGCCGATCCCAGCCGCTCCGGCGGGAGTTCGTCGCGCATGATGCTGATGCCGAGCGGGATGACCGCCATCGAGAAGCCCTGCAGCGCCCGTCCGACGATCATCGGCGCGAGCGAGTCGCTGAGCGCGCCGACCACCGAACCGGCTATCAGCAGAACGAGGTTGAGCAGCAGCATCCGCCGCTTGCCGTACATGTCCCCGAGCCGCCCCACCACCGGGTTGGCGACGGCACCGGCGAGCAGGGTCGCGGTGATCGCCCAAGTGGCGTCGGACGGCGAGGAGTTCAGCAGCTTCGGAAGCTCGGGCACGATCGGGATGATCAGCGTCTGCATCAGCGAGACGGTGATGCCACCGAGGGCCAGGACCCAGACGACGGCGCCGGAGCGCGAGGGCCCGGACCCCTCGACGGGCGGGGTGGGGGCGGTGGACGCGGACATGGCGAAGCCTCCGGCTGGTGCGTGCGACAGGGGGCCGAACGAAACGAGTCTGGCATGTTTTTCGTACGCCATACGCAAAATAAATGGAGCCGAGCCCGGAAACTGCCGGAGCGGTAGCCTTCCCCTGTCCGGGCACGGCTGTCGCGGACGGAGAGGCGCAGCGGATGACGCAGGTGGCGACGGGTTCCGGCCGCCGGGGCAGGGGGCGCCCGCCCCGGCTGTCACAGGAGCGGATCGTCGAGGGCGCGGTCGAGGTACTGCTCGCCGAACCGGCCGTCTCCCTCACCATCAAGCGGGTCGCCGACGTCGTCGGCGCCGCCCCCATGGCCCTCTACCGCTACTTCCCGGACCGCGACGCCCTCCTCCAGGCCGCCGCCGACCACGTCCTGGAGGCCATGCGGCGCGACCCGATCCCCGACGGCCCCTGGCCCGACCGGCTCCGCGCCTGGATGCGCGCCGGACAGGCTAACCTCCGCCCCTACCCCCAGCTCATGCCGTACATGACGACGACCCGGCACCCCGCCTGGACCCCCGGCCTCACCCGGCTGCGCGAGATCCTCACCCCGGCCGGCCTCTCCGCCGAGGACCTGGCCCTCGCCGTGACCCTCATCTCCTCGACGCTGATCGGCCACGCCGTCTACGAGGGCTACCGCAGACCCGACGAGGAGATGACGGCCCTCCTCGACGACGCCCCCGCCCCCGACCCCACGGCGGACGCCCTGCGCCCCCTCCTCGCCGACCTCCCCGCCGCACACGCCCGCCTCTTCGACACGATCCTCGACCAGACGGTCACGATGGTGGAACGCCTGGCCGGGAACCCCGCGCAATAACCGAAGGCGCAGCTCGCCCGCCCTGTGCGAAGGTGAGACGGTCGTCCTGCCGAGCCCCCGGGATCACCGACCCCGGGGGCTCTCGCACGTACGGCACCGCACTCATCCACCCGTCGGAGAGGTCCTCCGCATGTTCCTGACGATCAGTACCACCGGCACCCCCGAACTCCCCGCCACCGACCTCGGTTTCCTGCTGCACAAGCATCCCGAGAAGGCGCAGGCGTTCTCCACGTCCTACGGCAAGGCCTACGTCCTCTACCCCGAGGCGGATGCCGGGCGCTGCACGGCGGCGCTGTTGCTGGAGGTCGACGCGGTGGCACTGGTCCGGCGCGGCAAGGGCAAGGGGCGCGGCGGCGCGCCCGACGCCGCACTCGCGCAGTACGTCAACGACCGTCCGTACGCGGCCTCTTCACTGCTCGCCGTCGCACTCAGCGCGGTCTTCTCCAGCGCCATGCGCGGCGTGTGCAACGCCCGCCCCGAGCGCGCCGAACGGCCACTGCCGCTGCGCATCGAGGTGCCCGCGCTGCCCGCCAAGGGCGGCACCGACCTCGTACGGAAGCTCTTCGCACCCCTCGGCTGGACGGTCACCGCCCAACCGGTCGCGCTGGACGCCGAGTTCCCCGAGTGGGGCGACTCGCGGTACGTGAGCCTCGTACTGGAGTCGGAGACGCTGACCCTCGCCGAGGCGCTGCGCCACCTGTACGTCCTGCTCCCGGTCCTCGACGACGCCAAGCACTACTGGGTGGCCCCCGACGAGGTCGACAAACTCCTCCGGGCCGGTGAGGGCTGGCTGCCCGCGCACCCGGAGCAGAAACTCATCACCAGCCGCTACCTGTCCCGCCGTTGGTCCCTCACCCGGGAGGCCATGGAGCGACTGGAACTGGTACGGCTCGCAGAGGCCGACGACAGCGAGGTCGAGGAGATCGACAACGCGGTCGAGCCGGAGACCGAGACCGAGGAGAAGCCGACGCCGCTCGCCGTGCAGCGCCGGGACGCGATCATCGAGGCGCTCAAGACGTCCGGTGCCGGCCGCGTGCTCGATCTCGGTTGCGGGCAGGGGCAGTTGGTGCAGGCGCTGCTCAAGGACACCCGGTTCACGGAGATCGTCGGCGTCGACGTGTCGATGCGCGCGCTCACCATCGCCGCCCGCCGCCTCAAGCTCGACCGCATGGGGGAGCGGCAGGCCTCGCGCGTCCAGCTCTTCCAGAGCTCGCTCGCCTACACCGACAACCGCCTCAAGGGTTACGACGCCGCCGTGCTCAGCGAGGTCGTCGAGCACCTCGACCTGCCCCGGCTGCCGGCGCTGGAGTACGCGGTGTTCGGCGCCGCCCGCCCCAGGACGGTCCTGGTCACCACCCCGAACGTCGAGTACAACGTCCGCTGGGAGACCCTCCCGGCCGGACATGTCCGGCACGGCGACCACCGCTTCGAGTGGACGCGCGCGGAGTTCGGGGAGTGGGCGGGAAAGATTGCCCAACGGCACGGCTACGACGTCGAGTTCGTACCGGTCGGGCCCGACGACCCCGAGGTGGGACCGCCCACCCAGATGGCCGTGTTCGTACAGAAGACAGAGTCAGCGACAGAGACAGCGACATCGAAGGAGGCGAAGGCGGCATGACCGAGACGCAGAACAAGGGGCGAGTCCTGCCCGTCACCGACCTCTCCCTCGTGGTGCTGATCGGCGCCTCCGGCTCGGGCAAGTCCACCTTCGCGCACCGCCACTTCAAGCCGACCGAGATCATCTCCTCGGACTTCTGCCGGGGCCTGGTCGCCGACGACGAGAACGACCAGAGCGCCAGCCGGGACGCCTTCGACGTCCTGCACTACATCGCGGGCAAGCGCCTCGCCGCCGGCCGCCGCACGGTCGTCGACGCGACCAACGTCCAGCAGGACGGCCGACGCCAACTGATCGACCTGGCAAAGCAGTACGACGTGCTGCCCATCGCCATCGTGCTCGACGTACCGGAGGAGGTGTGCGCCGAGCGCAACGCCGCCCGCTCCGACCGGGCCGACATGCCGCGCCGCGTCATCACCCGCCACACCCGCGAACTCCGGCGCTCCCTGCGGAGCTTGGAGCGCGAGGGCTTCCGCAAGGTGCACATCCTGCGCGGAGTGGAGGGCATCGAGAACGCGTCCGTCGTCACCGAGAAGCGCTTCAACGACCTGACCCACCTCACCGGCCCCTTCGACATCCTCGGCGACATCCACGGCTGCGCCGCCGAACTGGAGACCCTGCTCGGCAAGTTGGGCTACGACGACGGCGTCCACCCGGCGGGCCGCACGGCCGTCTTCGTCGGCGACCTCGTCGACCGCGGCCCCGACTCGCCCGGCGTACTGCGCCGCGTGATGTCCATGGTCGGCTCGGGCAACGCGCTGTGCGTACCGGGCAACCACGAGAACAAGTACGGCCGTTACCTCAAGGGCCGCAAGGTCCAGCACACGCACGGCCTCGCGGAGACCATCGAGCAGATGGGGGAGGAGACCGACGAATTCCGTGCGCAGGTACGGGAGTTCATCGACGGACTCGTCAGCCACTACGTCCTCGACGGCGGCAAGCTCGTGGTCTGCCACGCCGGGCTGCCCGAGAAGTACCACGGCCGCACCTCCGGCCGGGTCCGCTCGCACGCGCTCTACGGCGACACGACCGGCGAGACCGACGAGTTCGGCCTGCCGGTGCGCTACCCGTGGGCCGAGGACTACCGGGGCCGTGCCGCGGTCGTCTACGGCCACACTCCGGTCCCCGAGGCCACCTGGCTGAACAACACCATCTGCCTCGACACGGGTGCCGTCTTCGGCGGCAAGCTGACCGCGCTGCGCTGGCCGGAGCGGGAGCTGGTCGACGTACCGGCCGAGCAGGTCTGGTACGAGCCGACCCGCCCACTGCGCACCGAGGCACCCGGTGGCCACGACGGCCGCCCGCTCGACCTGGCGGACGTGCACGGCCGACGGGTGGTGGAGACCCGGCACGCCGGCCGGGTGTCGGTCCGGGAGGAGAACGCGGCGGCGGCCCTGGAGGTCATGAGCCGCTTCGCGGTCGACCCGCGCCTGCTGCCGTACCTGCCGCCGACGATGGCCCCGACGGCGACTTCGCGTGTCGACGGCTACTTGGAGCACCCGGCCGAGGCGTTCGCGCAGTACAAGGACGACGGGGTCGCGCGGGTCGTGTGCGAGGAGAAGCACATGGGCTCGCGGGCGGTGGCGCTGGTGTGCCGGGACGCGGAGACGGCGGCGAAGCGGTTCGGTGTGGAGGGCGGCCCGACGGGGTCGTTGTACACGCGCACCGGCCGCCCGTTCTTCGACGACGCGGCGGTGACCGAGGAGATCCTCGGCCGCCTGCGCACGGCGCTCGACGAGTCGGGCCTCTGGGCGGAACTCGACACTGACTGGCTGCTGCTGGACGCGGAGTTGATGCCGTGGTCGCTGAAGGCGTCCGGGCTGCTGCGCGGTCAGTACGCGGCGGTCGGCGCGGCTGCGGGGGCGGTGTTCCCGGGTGCGCTGGCCGCGCTGGAGGGGGCCGCCGGGCGGGGCGTC
>NZ_JAWOAI010000432.1:0-8732 GCF_033194735.1 Streptomyces sp. W16 | reverse complement strand
TCGGCGAGGGCCGCGCGCAGGATGTCCGAGAGGTCGTCCTCGGAGGCGCCGGCCGGGGTGGGCAGCTCCAGGGCGGTGAGGAGTTCGCGGGCGGTGCGCTCGGTGGGGACGGGGGTGCCGTCGGGCTCGCTGAGCCGGGCCCGGAGCACACCGTGGTCGTAACGGTCAGCGACCTGTCGGACAAGTTCCTCGGCCAGCGCACTGCGGCCGGAGCCGGGCTTGCCCGCGATGAGGAGGACGCGTGCGCGGGGGGCCTTGCGGCCGGCGATGGTGTCCAGGCCCGCGCGCTCGATGTCGGCCCGCAGTTCCTTCAACTCTCTTGCGCGGCCCAGGAATTGGCCCTCGGTAGAAGTGTTCTCGGACAGCTTCACACCGTCTGTGTCCACCGCCTGATCCGTCACGGGCCACACTCCCGTCCCACTGCACGCGCATAGCCCGCCGGGACTCCGGATCGGGTGATTCCAGAGCCTAGTTCACGCTCTGCGACGAACCGTGCGGAGCGCGGCGGGCACATCCCCCGATCGGATCAGCCGATCGTCACACCGGAAGACGCCGAAAGAGGCGGAAAGGATGAGGCGTGGGTGAGGTGTGGGTTCAGGACTCGAAGGGACGCGCGGGCCACGGCGCCTCGGCGGGGCGCAGCGCGTCGAGGCCGTCGCCGTGCCGGGCGGCGACCAGGGAGAGGACACCGACGACGAGGCAGTTGTTGTGCAGTTCGCCGGCGAGGACCCCGCGGACCAGGTCGTCGAGGGGCACGCGCGCGTGCTCCATGTCGGCCTCCTCGTCCTCGACCTCGAAGCGCTGTCCTTCGGCCTCGGACAGGTCCCGGGCCAGGAAGATGCGGATGGCCTCGTCGCAGCCGCCGGGCGTGGTGTAGACGTCGGTCAGCACCCGCCAGTTCTCGGCCTTGACGTGCGCCTCCTCGTACAGCTCGCGCTGGGCGGCGTGCAGCGGGTTCTCGCCGGGGATGTCGAGCAGTCCGGCCGGGATCTCCCACAGCTTCTGGCGTACGGGGTGGCGGTACTGCTTGATGAGGAGCACCCGGTCCTGCTCGTCGAGGGCGAGGACGCCCACGGAGCCGGGGTGGACCTGGTAGTCGCGGTGCACGACCGCGCCGCCGGGCATGACCACGTCGTCGGTGCGCACGGAGGTCTTGTTGCCGACGAAGGGGGTCGCGGTCGCCCGGATCTCCCACTCCTCCGGGGTGTCCTTGATGGTCATGCCCTGTCCTCCCGCACACGTGCCTGCACTGCATGAAGAAAACCGCGTAGAAGAAACCGGGGTGCACACCTCTTGAAGGCGCGCACCCCGGTCACCGTACAACCCTCGTACTACTTGCCCGTCTTGCGTGCCACGGCGGCCTTGACCAGGCCCGCGAAGAGCGGGTGCGGCCGGGTCGGGCGGGAGCGCAGCTCGGGGTGGGCCTGGGTCGCGACGAGGTAGGGGTGCACTTCGCGCGGGTACTCCACGTACTCGACGAGCTTGCCGTCCGGGGACGTGCCGGAGAACTGCAGGCCTGCCTTCTTCTCCAGCTCGGCGCGGTAGGCGTTGTTGACCTCGTAGCGGTGGCGGTGGCGCTCCTCGACGTACTCCTTGCCGTCGTACACGTCGCGCACGATGGAGCCCTCGGCGAGCTTGGCCGGGTACATGCCCAGGCGCATGGTGCCGCCCATGTCGCCCTCGCCGGCGACGATGTCGAGCTGCTCGGCCATGGTGGAGATGACCGGGTGGCCGGTGGCCGGGTCGAACTCGGTGGAGTTGGCGTCCGCGATGTCGGCGAGGTTGCGCGCGGCCTCGATCACGATGCACTGGAGGCCCAGGCAGAGGCCGAGCAGCGGGATCTTGTGCTCGCGGGCGTACTGGATGGCTCCGACCTTGCCGGACACACCGCGGTCGCCGAAGCCGCCGGGGATGCAGATCGCGTCGACGTCACCGAGCTGCTTGGCGGCGCCGGCCGGGGTCTTGCAGTCGTCCGAGGTGACCCACTTGATCTTCACCCGGGCCTTGTTGGCGAAGCCGCCGGCGCGCAGGGCCTCGGTGACCGAGAGGTAGGCGTCGGGCAGGTCGATGTACTTGCCGACCAGCGCGAGGTTGATCTCGTGCAGCGGGTTGTGGACGCGGTCGAGCAGGTCGTCCCAGGTCCGCCAGTCCACGTCGCGGAAGGGGAGGTCCAGCTTGCGGACGACATAGGCGTCCAGGCCCTCGCTGTGCACGGTCTTGGGGATGTCGTAGATCGAGCGGGCGTCGGGGCAGGCCACCACAGCGGCCTCGTCGACGTCGCACATCAGCGAGATCTTGCGCTTGATCGCGGTCGGGACCTCGCGGTCGGAACGCAGCACGATCGCGTCCGGCTGGATACCGATGTTCCTGAGGGCCGCAACCGAGTGCTGGGTCGGCTTCGTCTTCAGCTCTCCCGAGGGACCGATGTACGGCAGGAGCGAGATGTGGACCACGAACACGTTGTCCCGGCCGACCTCGTGGCGGACCTGGCGGACCGTCTCCAGGAACGGCAGCGACTCGATGTCGCCGACCGTGCCGCCGACCTCGGTGATGACGACGTCGACCTCGTCGGTCGCCATGCGCCGGATGCGGTGCTTGATCTCGTTGGTGATGTGCGGGATGACCTGCACGGTGTCACCGAGGTACTCGCCGCGCCGCTCTTTGGCGATCACAGTCGAGTAAACCTGGCCTGTAGTGACGTTGGCGCTGCCGTCCAAGTCGCGGTCTAGGAAGCGCTCGTAGTGTCCGATGTCGAGGTCGGTCTCGGCACCGTCGTTGGTGACGAACACCTCACCGTGCTGGAAGGGGTTCATCGTGCCGGGGTCGACGTTCAGATACGGGTCGAGCTTCTGCATCACGACGCGCAGGCCCCGCGCCTTGAGGAGCATGCCGAGGCTGGAGGCGGTGAGGCCCTTGCCGAGTGAGGAGGCGACACCCCCGGTGACGAAGATGTGCTTGGTCGTCGTGGCTGTGCTGTTTCGAAAAGCAGCGGTCGGCATGGCCAAGAGGGGGCTCCCGTGGTCGCGGTTCGAGTTGCGGTCGGGGGTTTTGTGCCCACCGGTCCACGGGCTACCAGGGTATCAGCGCCTGGACGAGATGGCTTCCGGCCACGCTCCGCACTCACCTCGACACACAGGTCACTCCCGTCGACACAGACGCGCCCTGGTTACCTGCTTCTCACGCGTTGCTCACCCGTTCGGCCCAGGTCCGTTGGCGAGAGCGGCACACAGATCATCTACGTGCGTCGTATCCTGCTCGGACACTCGCTGCCGAGCCGGTCCGGAACACGGCACCACCCCCGCCCGTATATCCCGGAACAACGAGAGCTCGTCAGTCCGTTGAGCGACGACCCCCATTTGCTTCATGGCTCAACGACGCACTACAAACGATCCCTTGACCGCACACAGCGACCGCCCCTTTTTCTGAGGGGCGACGTGGCCGTTCGACTGGAGTTGCACGTGGCCGGGCGCATCGAAGATTACGCACTCATCGGAGACATGCAGACCGCTGCCCTGGTCTGCCGGGACGGCACGGTGGACTGGCTCTGCCTGCCCCGCTTCGACTCCCATGCCATCTTCGCCGGTCTGCTGGGCACAGAGGAACACGGCTTCTGGCGGCTGGGCCCGGCCCACGCCTCCGACGCGCCGCCGCCCCGCGCGGCCCGGCGCGGCTACCGCGGCGACTCCCTGATCCTGGAATCGGAATGGGACACTCCGCGAGGCACGGTCCGCGTGACCGATTTCATGCCCCCTCGCGACGGCGCCCCCCAGCTGATCCGCATCGTGGAGGGCATCTCCGGCCGCGTCCCGATGCGCTCGACCCTCCGGATGCGTTTCTCCTACGGCCGGGTCACCCCGTGGGTGCACAAGCACGAGGGCCGCACGGTCGCCGTCGCGGGCCCCGACTCCGTGTGGTTCGACACATCCGCCGAGACCTACGGCAAGCAGCTCACGACCTACGCCGACTTCACCGTCGCACCGGGTGACCGCATCGCGTTCACCATCTCCTGGGAGCCCTCGCACAAGCCGCCGCCGCCGCTCCCCGAGCCGGAGCAGTCGCTGGAGGCCACGGAGGACTTCTGGCGCGACTGGGTCGAGCAGTGCACGTACCACGGCCCGTACCGCGAGGCGGTGGTCCGCTCCCTGATCACGCTGAAGGCCCTGACCTACGCCCCGACGGGCGGCATCGTCGCCGCGCCCACCACCTCCCTCCCGGAGGAGATCGGCGGCGTCCGCAACTGGGACTACCGCTACACCTGGCTCCGCGACGCGGCCATCACCCTCTCCTCCCTCCTGCGCACCGGCTACCGCGAGGAGGCCCGCGCCTGGCGCGAGTGGCTCCTGCGGGCCGTCGCCGGCGACCCGGAGAACCTGCAGATCATGTACGGCATCGCCGGCGAGCGCGAGCTCGGCGAGGCGGAGCTGGACTGGCTGCCGGGCTACGAGAACTCGGGCCCGGTCCGGGTGGGCAACGGCGCCGCGCACCAGCTCCAGCTGGACGTCTACGGCGAGGTCACCGAGGCCCTGCACCTGGCCCACATGACGGGCCTGGCCCGCAACGACTACGCCTCCCTGCTCCAGCTGAAGCTGATCCGCTACCTGGAGAAGCACTGGGACGAGCCCGACGAGGGCATCTGGGAGGTGCGCGGCCCGCGCCGCCACTTCGTGCACTCCAAGGTGATGGCCTGGGTCGCGGTCGACCGCACGATCAAGCTGATCGAGTCGGGCGACGCGGACGGCCCGCTGGAGAAGTGGCGCGAACTGCGCGACGACATCCACCGCGACGTGTGCGAGCGCGGCTACGACAAGGAGCGCAACACCTTCACGCAGTCGTACGGCTCGAAGGAGCTGGACGCCTCCCTGCTCCTCATCCCGCAGATGGGCTTCCTGCCCCCGGACGACAAGCGCGTGATCGGCACCATCGAGGCGATCCAGCGCGAGCTGTCCACCCCGGACGGCTTCATCCTGCGCTACCCGACCTCGGGCACGGACGAGGGCGTCGACGGCCTCCCCGGCGACGAGGGCGCGTTCCTGGCCTGCTCGTTCTGGATGGCGGACGACCTCGCGATGATCGGCCGCGTGGACGAGGCCCGCAAGCTCTTCGAGAAGCTCCTGTCGCTCCGCAACGACCTGGGCCTCCTCGCCGAGGAGTGGGACCCCCGCCTGCAACGCCAGGTCGGCAACTTCCCGCAGGCCTTCAGCCACGTCCCCCTGATCGACACGGCACTGCGGCTGACGGCTTCGGGGGCCTACGGCGGCTGACACCCGCCGAGCGCGCGCCCCGGGCCCGAGAGGTGCCCGGGGACGGCGGCACCGCCGCATCCGCACCGCAGCAGGAAAATCCAGGTGCCCCGGCCGCCACTCGTCCCTACTCTTCCCGCCATGGACAGCACCGGGGCCGAGCGGCTCCTGAACGTCGTGGATGTCGAAGCCACCTGCTGGGATGGCGGCCAGCCACCGGGCGCGGTCAGCGAGATCATCGAGATCGGGCTGACCGTCGTCGACCTGGCCACCGCGCAGCGCCTCGCCCGGCATCGGATCCTGGTACGTCCTGCCCGGTCCACGGTCAGCGAGTTCTGCACGGAGCTGACCGGTCTCACGCAACACGAGGTGGACAGCGGGGTCGGCTTCGCCGAGGCGTGTCGGCTGCTGGCGGCCGAACATCACGCCGGGTCCCGCCCGTGGACCAGTTGGGGCGACTACGACCGCAACCAGTTCACCCGGCAGTGCCAGAGCACCCGGACGCCCTATCCCTTCGGCCGGCATCACACCAACGCCAAAGCGGCCTTCACCGAGGCATACGGCCTGCGCAAACGCCCTGGCATGGCGCAGGCCCTGGAGATCGCCGGACTGCGGCTCGAAGGCCGTCACCACCGCGGCGAGGACGATGCCTGGAACATCGCCGCCCTCGTTCTCCACCTGTCCGAGCGGGGCGCCTGGCCGGGCACAACGCCCGCGGCGGCGAACAGGTTGGTGGGCGGGGCCGACGGAACCGGGTAACGTCCTTGTCGTGTTCTTCCGATGAATCCGTAGATCACTCCACATCACTACCGGGAGAACCCGTGACTGTGAGCAAGAACATCAACAACCCCGTGGGCATGGGCGGCGGCCAGCGCAAGAAGCAGTCCCGCGCCGAACGGCAGAACCACGGTCCGCACCGCAACCTCGACCGCCAGAGTGCGGCCGACCAGAAGGCGGAGCTGGTGCGCAAGATGCGCGAGAAGGCAGGCGCGGCTGAGGCCGCCGAGCAGGCGGGCGACGACACCGCAAAGAGCTGACACACCACCGCAGCAGGGCCCGGACCGCGACGCACGGTCCGGGCCCTGCTGCCGTACGGGGCGTACGGCGGCCGGCCCTTACGGTCCGGTGACGTGTGGCGGCCCGACGCGACCGCCGCACCGCACCCGCCTAGGCTGGAAGCGGACAAAAGCCCCTTTTCTGAAAGGGGGGCGGCCATGGCTTCCCTCTCGACGGCGGGCGCGGCTCTTGCCGCGTTGCGCGAGGATCTGGTCGGCGACGTGTTCGCCCCGGGGGATCAGGGTTACGACGACGCCCGTGTCGTCTTCAACGCGATGATCGACCGGCGTCCGGCCGTGATCGCCCAGTGCGTGGACGAGGCCGATGTCGTACGGGCCGTGCGCTTCGGGCGCGAGCTGGATCTGCCGATCGCGGTGCGCGGCGGCGGGCACAGCGTCGCGGGCATGGCACTGGGCGACGGGGCGCTCGTC
Organism: Streptomyces sp. W16; assembly: GCF_033194735.1. NCBI lineage: Bacteria > Bacillati > Actinomycetota > Actinomycetes > Kitasatosporales > Streptomycetaceae > Streptomyces > Streptomyces sp. W16. The sequence goes on along the minus strand of NZ_JAWOAI010000432.1, from coordinate 2,005 downwards.
GTGGACCTGCGCCATATGCGCGAGGTGACGATCCATCCCGCGGCCCGGGCAATACGGATCGCGGGCGGGGCCACCATGAGCGAACTGGACGGTGCGACCCAGGAGCACGGTCTCGCGACCACGGGCGGCCGGGTCTCCACGACCGGCGTCGGCGGCTTCGTCCTCGGCGGCGGCACCGGTTGGCTGGACCGCGCCTTCGGCCTCGCCGTCGACAACCTGCTCGGCGTGGACCTGGTGACCGCCGACGCACAAGTGGTGCATGCGAGCGCCGAGGAGAACCCGGAACTCTTCTGGGCCCTGCACGGCGGCGGCGGGAACTTCGGCATCGCGACCGCGCTGACCCTGAGACTGCACGAGCTGCCCGAATTCTCCATCGCCATGGTGATGTACGAGCCCGAGCACGGCCCCGACGTCGTCCGCACCTACCGCGAGATCATCGAGACCGGCCCGCAGGAGGCGAGCGGCGGAGTCATCTATCTGACCGCCCCGCCCGAGGAGTTCGTCCCCGAGCACCTGGTCGGCAAGCGGCTGTGCGGCGCGCTGATCACCTACGTCGGCGCCGAGGAGGACATGCGCAAACTCGCCCAGCCGCTGCTGGCTCTGCCGCACGAGATCGAGGTCGTCACCGCGCTGCCCTACGCCATGTTCCAGACGATGTTCGACGATCCGCCGGGTATGCGGAACTACTGGTCGGCCGAGTATCTGACGGGCGCGCCCGACGAGTTCACGGACGTCTTCTGTGCCCTCGGCGAGAGCATGCCGGTCCCCACGGGCACCCAGCACGTGCTGTTCCCACAGGGCGGCGCGATCGCGTCCGGGCCCGCCGAGTTCCCGCTGCCGTTCCGGAACGCGCCCTGGGCCGTGCACCCCTTCGGCATGTGGGAGGACCCGGCCGACGACGAACGCTGCATCGCATGGGTCAGAGACGTCCGAGCCCGGGTCCGGCCCTGGAGCACCGGCGCGGCCTACCTCAACTTCATGGGCGACGAGGGCACGGACCGCGTGACGGCGGGCCTGGGCGCCGCGAACACCCGGCGGCTCGCGGCGGTGAAGCGGGAGTACGACCCCGACAACGTTTTCCGCTTCAACCACAACATCGCGCCTGCCTAGGCCGAGATGTGCAGAGGGCATCCGCGCAGGTACCGTCCGCCTCATGGACAGCCGTACGGACAGCACATTCGACACCCAGGGCGCCGGCATCACCGTGCAGCGGGCGCTGGAGCTGCCCGGGCTGCGCAGTGGGCTGCCGGAGATCCTGGCGGGCGCCGACCGGCTGCAGCGGACCGTGCGGTGGGTGCACGCGGGCGAGGTCCCGAACATCGCCTCCCTCCTCAAGGGCGGCGAACTGCTCCTGACCACGGGCTACGGCCTCGGCACCCGTCCGGCGGAACAGCGCGCGTTCGTCCGTACCCTCGCCGAGCGGGGCATCGCGGCCCTGGTCGTCGAGCTCGGCCCGCGTTTCACCCGGCTGCCCGCCACCCTCGTCGAGACGGCCCGGGCGACCGGTCTCCCGCTGGTCCAGCTGCACCGCGAGGTGCCGTTCGTCGCGGTCACCGAGGAGATCCACACCGAGATCGTCAACGGCCACTACGCGCTGCTACAACAGGCCGAGGAGGTCCACCGCCGCTGCACGGAGGCCCTGCTCGGCGGCGGCGGAATCCCCCAAGTCCTGGGCATCCTGGCCGACTTCAGCGGCAACCCGGTCTTCCTGGAGACCCCGGACGGCCAACTCCTCTACGCGGCCGGGTCAGGACCCGAGGGCGCCGACCCGCTCCAGGTGTGGGAGGGGCTGCGCGGCCAGCACAAGGACGGCTCGCCGCCCGCCGGTTCGGTGCTGGTGGACGTGCCCGGCGGCGGTCCCGGTACGGGTTCGGTGCGGGCGCGGATCGTGCTGCTTCCGGTACGGGCACCGCTCGCCCCCGTGCACCGCATCGCCGCCGAACGGGCCGCCGGCATCCTCGCCGTGGTCCTGATGCAGGCCCGCCAGGAGGAGGAGCTGGCGGCC
>NZ_JAWOAI010000431.1:0-8759 GCF_033194735.1 Streptomyces sp. W16 | reverse complement strand
GGGCAGGGTGCGGGCGCGGGCGGGGAGTTCCTGGCAGAGCAGCTGGACGAGCGGGCCGAGGCGGAAGCGCTCGGGCTGGACCGTGGTGACGCCGTGGTTCTGGAGCGGGAGCGCGGTGACGGGGCCGACGCAGGCCGGGAGGACGTCGTGGTGCAGGGCGGCGAGGAGTTCGGGCAGCAGGCCGCGGGTCTCGGCGCGGGAGAGGAGCGACGCGGCGGCCGGGGCGCTGGTGAAGGTCAGCGCGTCCAGGCCGCGGGAGACCGCCGCGTCCAGCATCCGGTCCACCGGGGCGATGTCCTCGGGCGGCATCCACCGGTACACGGGGACCACCACGACGTCCGCTCCCCCGGCCCGCAACGACTCCACGAACCCGGGCAGCGGTTCACCGTGCAGCTGTACGGCGACCCGGCGGCCGTCGACGCCCTCCTCCAGGAGCCGGTCGAGCACCTCGGCCATGGACTCGGACGAGGGGGACCACTCCTCGGTGAGACCGGCGGCCCGTACCGCCCCTTTGACCTTGGGCCCGCGGGCGAGCAGTTCCACCCCGCGCAGCCGGTCGAGGAGGGCTTCGCCGAGCCCCCATCCGTCTGCGGCCTCGACCCACCCCCGGAACCCGATCGCGGTCGTGGCCACCACCACATCGGGTGCCTGGTCGATCAACTCCTTGGTGGCGGCGAGCAGTTCGCTGTCGTCGGCGAGGGGCACGATGCGCAGCGCGGGCGCGTGCACGACCACCGCACCGCGCCGCTGGAGCAGGACCCCCAGCTCGTCGGCGCGGCGCGCGGCGGTGACGCCCACGGTGAACCCGGAGAGGGGCCCGTGCGGGGCGCTCTCCGGTCGCTGCGGTTGCTCGTGCATGGCTCTCGTCCCGAACGTAGTCGTACATGCGGTGGTACAGGGGATGGTGCGGCGGTACCTACATGCCGAACGAGCCTGTCAACGGTGCGTGACAGGCTCGGTTCGACTTCATGTCGACGGTGTTACGTCACACCTCGGCATAGCTGAGCTGCGACTTCGCCTCCGATGCGGAAGCCTTGGCCTGCGCCTGGGCGGTCGGGCGGCGAAGGTATACGGCCCAGGTGACGACGAAGCAGAGGCCGTAGAAGGCGAGGAAGGCGACGAACGCGCCGGTGCCGGAGCCGTAGGAGAGGAACGACTGCCGGAAGGCGAGGTTGATACCGACCCCGCCGAGCGCGCCGACGGCCCCGATGAGCCCCATGGACGCCCCGGAGAGCCGACGCCCGTAGGCAGCCGCCTCGTCTCCCTCAAGCCCCTTCGCGAGGGCCTTGGTCTGGAAGATGCCGGGGATCATCTTGTACGTCGACCCGTTGCCGAGCCCGCTGAGCACGAACAGGACGATGAACACGGTGACGAACAGCGGCAGCGACTTCTGCATGCTGGCGACGACCAGGATCGCGGTGGCGGCGGCCATGCCGACGAAGTTCCACAGGGTGATCTTCGCGCCGCCGTAGCGGTCGGCGAGCCAGCCGCCGACCGGGCGGATCAGCGAGCCGAGCAGCGGGCCGATGAAGGTGAGGTACGCGGCCTGCAGCGGCGTACGGCCGAACTGGACCTGAAGCACCTGGCCGAACGCGAACGCGTATCCGATGAACGACCCGAACGTGCCGATGTACAGGAACGCCATGATCCAGGTGTGCCAGTCCCGCGCGGCGTCCTTGGCGGCGCCGGTGTCGTTCTTCACGGAGGTGAGGTTGTCCATGAAGAGGGCGGCGAGGACGGCGGCGACGAGGATGAGCGGGATGTAGATGCCGAGCAGCACGCGCGGCCCGCCACTGGCCCCGATGATCGCGAGGGCGATGAGCTGGATGACGGGGACGCCGATGTTGCCGCCACCGGCGTTCAGCCCAAGTGCCCATCCCTTCTTCCGCAGCGGGAAGAAGGCGTTGATGTTGGTCATGGAGGAGGCGAAGTTGCCGCCGCCGATACCGGCCAGCAGGCCGATCCACAGGAAGGTGTCGAAGGAGGTCCCCGGCTTCATCACCACGAAGGCGGCGATGGTGGGGATGAGGAGGAGGCTCGCCGAGACGATGGTCCAGTTCCGCCCGCCGAATATGGCGACCGCGAAGGTGTACGGCACCCGGACGACCGCGCCGACGAGCGTGACCATCGAGGTCAGCAGGAACTTGTCGGCCGGGGTCAGCCCGTACTCCGGGCCCATGAAGAGCACCAGCACGGACCACAGGGTCCAGATCGAGAAGCCGATGTGCTCGGAGAGCACGGAGAAGACGAGGTTGCGGCGGGCGACCTTCTCACCGGTCTCCCGCCAGAAGGTCTCGTCCTCCGGATCCCAGTGCTCGATCCACTTGCCAGTGGCTGTCATGACGCCTCCACGGTGCACTACGGGGTAACGAGCGGTGATGCATCCCGAAGGTAGGGAGGGCGGGTTTCCACGCTGTGGCTGTGAGTGACCGGAAGGGAACGTTGCTCTCACCGGCGGAGAGTGGGCGCGGTGAGGTCGCGCCGAGGTCTTCAGGGCAGCAGGCGCCGGCCGGTCTCCACGTCGGCGCAGTACAGGCGGGTCTCCTTGTCGTTGCGGCTCCGGGCCCTGAACAGGACACGGTCGCCGTCGAGCGGCACCGGCCGGAAGTCCGGCCGGATGGTGTCCGACACCCACAGCACGCGGCCGTCACGGAGCATGCCCACCCCGTCCCGGCCCGAGGCGAGCACATACCCGGGCCCGGCGGTGAGGTGCAGCGGATCCCGTAGGACCCGCTCGTATCTGCCCCGCATCGTCAACCGCCGCAGACCACGCCGTCGGCCGACCTCGACGGCGTACACCCGGCCACTCCAGTTGAGGGCGTACACCCAATCGCCGACGCAGGCCACTTCTCTGAGGGTGCCGTGCCGCAGACGCCCCAGCTTCCAACTCCCCAGCGCCCGGGCCCGGTCCAGACCCCCGTACGCGAACAGCTGGATCCTGCGGTCGCAGGACCGGGCGAACAACACGCGCCCGCCGTCGACGAGTTCGGGGTGTCTCCAGAAGTGCTTCAGGGCCTTCTCGGGGAACCGGGTCCCGGTGAGTTCCGCACCGGTGTCCGAGGCTCGTACGACGAGGCTCTTGGGCTCGTAGTACCCGCCGCGCCAACAGAGGAAGACGGCCGCGTCCTCGACGCCTCCGGCCCGGGTGAGCAGCGTCCCGTCCCCTCCGTTCCAGATCTCGTCGCCGCTACGGCCGTGCAGTGCCCGGAAGCGATCGGCGCCCAGAATCACCAGCTCCCCTCGCACCAGGAGCCCCTTGATCCCCTCGAACTCGTGCTCCCACAAGGTCTCGCCGGTGAGCGCGTCGACGCCGGCGACCGATCCGCGCTCCTCGGACGCGCCGCTCCACACGACGAAGGCCGAGTCGCCGACGGCGACAACGCGATGCAGGGCACTCTCGCGGCGGGTCCAGCGCGCCTTGCCGGTGGCCGCGTCCAGCGCGATGAGCACACCGCGCCCCATCTCCTGCAGTACGGGAACGACGGCCACGGCACCGGCGACGGCCACATACGGCGGCCACACCTCCGCGACCTCGCCACTGCACCAGCGCACCCGCCCACTGCCGGCATCGAGAGCGGCGATGCGCTCGCCCGGCACGGACACGTACACCGTGCCGCCCACCACGACCGGCTCCCCCACCCCGGCGCCCACTGCCCGCAGCGTCCACAACCGCCGCTCCGGGTCCGCCGTGACGCTCAACGGCACTCTGTCGTCGGCCACTTGTCCCCCCTGGGTCGGTGGCGATCGTGCGGGTCAGTATGCGATATCGGGTGCTGCGGTCGGCGCGGTCGGCGCGAGGACCCCCGGGGCTCTCGGTGTCAGGGGGTGGGGTGAAAAAAGTATGACACTCTGCGCGAAAGTGTCACACTTCTTCAACGGCCCCCCACCCCGGGAAGTGGAGCCCGCGTCCACTGTCGGCATCGAGCGAGGCAGGCGGCAGCCGCTCGCCGGGCCACTTGCGAAAGTCCGTTCTGGAGACTCTCGGTCGGTGCGGGTCGGGGTGATTGTGCTGGGTTACTACTCCTTCCGGCTACTGGGTGGCGGGCATGTTTCCGTGGCGCCAGTCGTCCACGCGCTTTCGGATGCTGGGGAGCATCGGGAGCGCTTCGACCTCTCCGGACTGGAACCAGCGGACGTCGGTGGATTCCTCGGACACCGCCAGTTGCCCGGCCACGGGGCGGGCCAAGGAAGCAGACGGAGAACTCTTGCCTGACCTCGCCGTCGTCGTAGGCGAAGACATGGCGGGGGTTGGTGTAGGTGCCGACGATGCCGATGATCTTGACGTCGAACCCGGTCTCTTCACGGGTCTCGCGGATGGCACACTCCGGCAGTGACTCGCCGATGTTCATGGCGCCACGGGGCATCGTGGCCCACGCTGTGCGTCAGCAGAGGCGTGACGATCATGTCGTCGTCGAAGCGGAACACGGACAGGTACGCGTGCCCGTCGCTGAACCTCGCGTCGATGCCCGGCTGCTTCCTGATCTTCTCCAGTTCGGCGAGTCACGCGGATGCGGGTGGACAGGGTGAGCGCAACGTCCTCGTCCTGTTCACGTGATCGCGTGAGGTCACTGTCGGGGTCACCGAGCAGAAAGCTCACCCGGCACCCTTGGGCGGCCTTGCGTCGTAACGCGGTACCGAAGCGGGCCTGTTCGAGCCAGAGGAAGTAGTTGGTGTAGCCCGCGAAGGTCAACTCTCGCTCGGCCTTGGTGATCAGAGACCGTCACAGGGAGGCTGGGACGCCTGACCGGTAGGGATAAACAGACACGACCTCACGGTCCGGACCGACCTTGATCGCCTTCTTTGCTGCTGCTGGCCACAACACCGCCTCGTCCTCCCCGAGCGCTTCACAGACAGCCCATCTTTGGCGGGCACGAGGAACCCGCCCCGTTTCGGTGACCCACCGGCCGACCGTTGCGACAGACATCGGGGCTCAAGATCCATCAACTCGCTGCAGCAAAAACAGATGAGGACACGAAGCTTCCGGCTCACTTGGCTGCAGGACCACACCCCGTTCCTTCCGCCGCTCCCCCGTCACCACCTACTTGAGGTCGGAGAGATCAATGCAGCATGGACGACCTCAACAGAACGATCGGAAGCAGAGGACAGACCGTCCAGGGCGTCCCTGCGGCCATCTCACCCCTTCCCCCGATTCCTGCCCCGCTTCTTACCACCGTCCGGCCACAACCTCGGCCCCCGCTTCGCCGCGATGTCCTCGATCCACCCGAACGCCAGAATCGCCACCGCGATCAACGGCCAGATCAGCAGGAACATCAGGAACGTGTCCGCCTTGTCGAGCAGGGCTGTCGCGCTGTCGCTCTCCATGAACGGCAGGTTGTACAGCTGGTCGATGATCGGGACCGTGGCCATGATGAGGAGGTTGTGCCACAGGTAAATCGTGACGGCGCGGTTGTTGGAGAGGGTCACCAGCTTGTCCCAGCGGGCCAGGCGGCCCGGCAACTCCTGCCAGGACGGGGCGTATTGGAGCAGGATCACCACGATCCCGAAGGACCACGTCGCCTGGGCCAGTGGGATGTCGTTCAAGTCCCAGCCGTCCGGGCCCAGATGACCCGACGCCCACCACAGACCGAAGCCCATGATCACGGTCGCGCCGGACACCGCGAGGTACCGCGGGACCTGTTTCAACACCCCCTCGTGGTGCGCGAAGCCCAGTACCCAACAGCCGCCGTACACCGCGAAGTCGGACACCGCGTTGCCCGTCTCGCCGGGGATGGTCACCAGGCCTGTGCCGACAACTGCCGTCAGCGCCAAGGGTGCCAGCAGAGTTGCCCAGGGGACCCTCCTGAACGCCCACAGCAACAACGGCGACGCGATCACGAACCACAGATACGCCCGCAGGTACCACAACGGTCCCGCCGCCTGGTCCGCCCATGTGCTCTCCAACAGGCCCGATTCGGAGCCCAGATGCTCGGGGTACGGCGGGGCGCCGAACGGCACGAGGTAGTCGAACAGCTTCGCCGCGCCCCACCAAGTGCCGCCCAGGTCAGGGTCCTTGAGCGGGTTCCAGCCCATCGCGAACATCAGCACCAGGACCACCGCGCTGAACGCCCAGAGCGGGGGCAGCAGTCGCCGTAGCCGACCCCTGATCACACCCAGCGCAGGACGGTTCAGCGAGCGGGCCATCAGCGAACCCGCCAGTGCGAACATCACGCCCATGGAAGGGAACAGGACCGACAGCCACGCCCAGCCGAAGAGGTGGTACACGACCACCCGGACCAACGCGATCGAGCGGAGGAGGTCGAGGTAGCGGTCCCGGCCGCCGCCCTTCGCCTTCTTCGGCTCCGGCGTCAACTCCGGTTCCTGCTGCCGCTGTTGGGGAATCGGGGGAATCCCGTACGCCGGTGTCGACTCGGGGTCGGACCCCGGCCCCTGGTTCGTCCCCGTCGTGTATCCGTGCGTCATGCCACAGTCCTCCGATCGTCACTGCCACTGCGGCTGCGCTGGGTCGGTACCGGACCGCCGGGCGCCTCCACGACCCCCGTGCGCCGCAGCTTCTGCCAGCGCAGGCGGCCCCCGGTGAGCGCGGTGATCCAGGACTGGAGCAGTACGACGTACATGAGTTGGCGGTAGAGGATCTGCTGGAGCGGCAGCGAGACGAGGTGGGTCATGCGTTCGCGGTCCAGGCGGAACGCGTATGCCGCGCAGACCGCCTGGATGGCGAGGACGCCCAGCCAGGCCAGGAACGTCTTCTCCGTCGGGCCGAACACCAGGCCGTAGAGCAGGAACACGTCGATCAGCGGGGCCAGGATCGGGGCGACGACCATGAAGAGGGCCACCAGCGGGAGGCCGACCCTGCCGAAGCGGCCGGACGGGCCGCGGTCCAGCAGGGCGCCCCGGTGTTTCCAGATCGCCTGCATCGTGCCGTAGGACCAGCGGTAGCGCTGGGACCAGAGTTGCTGGACCGTTTCCGGCGCCTCGGTCCATGCTCGGGCCTTCTCGGCGTACACCACCCGCCAACCGTCCCTGTGCATCGCCATCGTGATGTCGGTGTCCTCGGCGAGGGTGTCGTCGCTCATGCCGCCGACCCGCTCCAGCGCGCTTCTCCTGAAGGCCCCCACGGCGCCCGGGATCGTCGGCATGCAGCGCAGGATGTCGTACATCCGGCGGTCGAGGTTGAAGCCCATCACGTACTCGATGTGCTGCCAGGCGCCGATCATCGAATCCCGGTTGCCCACCTTCGCGTTGCCCGCCACCGCGCCCACGCGCGGGTCGCCGAAGGGCTGGACCAACTCCCGTACGGTGGCCGGTTCGAAGACCGTGTCGCCGTCCATCATCACGATGAGGTCGTGACTGGCGTTCGCCAGGCCGCGGTTGAGGGCGGCCGGCTTGCCCGCGTTGTGCTGGCGTACGACCCGGACGTTCGGGAGGGCCATCGCCTCGACGATTCTCGCCGTGCCGTCCGCCGAGCCGTCGTCGACGACGATCACCTCGACGGGGTGTTCGCTCGCCATGAGGGAACGGACCGTGTTCTCAATGCACTTGGCCTCGTTGTACGCCGGGACGAGGACCGTGACCGGTTCGGTGACCGGTGGACCCCAGGTGAAGCCCTTGCGGCGCACCCGGCGGGCGTGGATCACGGAGAGCAGGAGCATCAGCGCGAAGCGGGCGATGACGAGCGAGCCGGTGATCGCCAGGCCCACCACCAGGACGTCCATGATGCTGTCCGAGGCCTGGACCAGGAATATCCACGCCTTGCCCTTCCACAGGTTCACGCCGGTCACCGGGGTGAGCGCGCTGCGGGCGCCGAGCGCCTGGGTGAGGTTGTCGAACGTGTAGCCCTTGGCCTGCATCTCCGGCAGGAACTTGTCCAGCGCCTCGACCGTCTGGTGGCGGTCGCCGCCCGAGTCGTGCATCAGGACGATCGCGCCCTTGCCGCCGCGCGGGGTGGCGTTGCTGATGATCTTCGCGACGCCGGGCTTCTGCCAGTCCTCGCTGTCCGTGTTGTTGACGGCGGTGAGGTAGCCGCGGGTGCCGATGTACTCGGTCACCGGCCAGGACAGGTTGTCCATCGCGTCGGCGGAGGACGAGTACGGCGGCCGGAACAGCGACGTACGGATGCCGGCCGCGCCGGTGATCGCGAGCTGGGTCTGGGACAGCTCCCAGTCGATGCGCTTCTTGGACTGGAAGGAGAGGTCGGGGTGGCTGAAGGTGTGCACGCCGACCTCGTTGCCCTCGTCCACGATGCGTTTGACCAGGTCGGGGTAGCGCGAGGTCATGGTGCCGGTGACGAAGAAGACGGCGTGCGCGTGGTGCTTCTTGAGCACGTCCAGGACCTTGGGCGTCCAGGTCGGGTCGGGGCCGTCGTCGAAGGTCAGGACGATGTCGTGGTCCGGCACGTCCAGGCTGGTCGTACGGCCGCTGCGGGTGTCGATGACCGGGCCGCCGTCGAGGATCTTGTCCGGCACCTTGTCGGTCGCGGCCTCGGGGCGGATGCGGTGGTCGGCGAGGATCTCGCTGTGCACATAGCCGCGCAGCATCAGCATCGCCAGCAGCGCGACGAGGAGCAGCATCGGCAGCAGGAACCGCATGGAGAGACGGCGGCGCCGGGGACCGCGCGGGGCTCGGGACCCAACTCCACCCGGCGCAGCCGGAGTTGCGCCGTGACGGCCGCCCGGGGCCGGGTTCGTGACCTTGGGCCGGCGGTTGTGCGATGCCATCAGACGATGCGCTCCGGGGTCTTGGACGGTGCCGGTGCCGGTTCGGAAGGCGCGGCGGGCCCCTGTGCCACGGGCGACGGGCTG
>NZ_JAWOAI010000430.1:0-8774 GCF_033194735.1 Streptomyces sp. W16 | reverse complement strand
GGTCGTGGTCCCCGGCAGGACTACGTCGACGCCTTCGACGGGGACGACGACGTCTTCGCACCCCGAGCCGGCGTCGCCGCGCACCGCTCCGACCCGTATGCCTCCGTCACCGACTGGCCGCCCGAGAGCGACTCCGGCACTGACGACGAAAGCGGCACCAAGGGCGACGTGGACAGTGCGGGCGCGCCGCCCGTCGACCGGGACCGGCCCGGTGTCGGTGCCGGTCCCGCCAGGGGTGGCAAGGGGCGCGCCTACACCGGCATCGCCGCCGCGGCCGTCACCACCGTGCTGGCCGTCGTCGTCGCCGGACAGGTCGTCAGGGACGGTGACAACGGCGGCGTGCGGTCGGAGGCGGCCACCGACCAGGCGCGGGACGTACGGGGTACCGGTACCGCCTCCGCGCAGCCCAGCACGTCCGCCTCTCCGCGGGTGGCGACCCTGACGTATGCCCAGAAGATGGACAAGAAGTACCCGCTCGACGCCAAGCTCAAGGGGCCGGACAAGTTCGACGCGGTGCCCGGTGTCGACAAGGCGCCCGGGAAGGGGCGCAAGTACACGTACCGCGTGGACGTGGAGCAGGGACTCGGGCTCGACGGCACGCTCTTCGCGGAGGCCGTGCAGAAGACGCTCAACGACAACCGGAGTTGGGCCCACAACGGGGCCCGTACCTTCGAGCGGATCTACTCCGGCAAACCGGACTTCGTGATCACTCTCGCGAGCCCTGGTACCACCGCCAAGTGGTGTGCCAAGTCGGGGCTCGACACCACCGAGGACAATGTGTCGTGCGACTCGGCGGCCACGGAACGTGTGTTGATCAATGCGTATCGATGGGCGCAGGGGTCGTCAACATATGGGGACAAGATGTACGCGTATCGACAGATGTTGATCAACCACGAGGTCGGTCATCGTCTCGGCTACGGGCACGTGACCTGCGACAAGGACGGCGAGTTGGCCCCGGTCATGCAGCAGCAGACCAAGTTCCTCGACCATGACGGGATCCACTGTCTGGCGAACCCCTGGCCGTACCCGGGCAGTTGACGGGCGACGCTTATGTCACATTGACACGAGCCGCAACTTCCTTCATATTTTTTGGCATGTGGTCTAGTCATGTCGCGAATCGCGCCGCCATCGAGCTGGCGCTCATCGGCGTGACCCCGCTCTGCGTGGCCGACATCCTCTGTCGCTGAGCACCGCCCCTGGCGTTCGTGTCGCGACCCGCACCATCACGCCCTTGCCCGTGTGACTTCGGCAGGGCATTTCCGACGACCTGACGCCGGGGCAGACGCCTGTTCACTTCCGTCTCACCCCTCGTCCATCCGTCTCGCTATTCGAGAACTCCCGGAGAGTTCCCGAGAAACCACCCCGAGAGGTCGTCATTCCGATGCGTCAACCGTCCGTCATAGCCCGGCGCGTGGCCGTGGCATCCGTCAGCCTGGCCGTGGCAGCGGGTGCCGCCGCCTGCGGGCCGAAGGACAACGATGCCAACGGCTCAAGTGGCGACTCCACGCCGCACAAGGGCGGCACGCTCACGGTCCTGAACTCCAACCCCCAGGAGGACTTCGACCCGGCGCGCCTGTACACCTCCGGCGGCGGCAACGTCCCCTCCCTCGTCTTCCGTACGCTCACCACCCGCAACCGCGAGAACGGGGCGGCCGGCGCCAAGGTCGTCCCGGACCTCGCCACCGACACCGGGCGCCCCAACAAGGACGCGACCGTCTGGACGTACACCCTGAAGAAGGGCCTCAAGTACGAGGACGGCACCGCGATCACCTCGGCCGACATCAAGTACGGCATCGAGCGCTCCTTCGCCCCCGAACTCTCAGGCGGCGCGCCCTACTTGAGGGACTGGCTGGTCGGCGCGGCCGACTACCAGGGGCCGTACAAGGACAAGAAGGGGCTCAGCGCGATCGAGACTCCCGACAGTCGGACCATCGTCTTCCATCTGAACAAGCCCGAGGGCGAGTTCCCCTACCTCGCCACGCAGACGCAGTTCACGCCCGTCCCGCAGGGCAAGGACACGGGCACGAAGTACGAGCAGCACCCGATCTCGTCGGGGCCGTACAAGGTCGTCAGCAACCAGAACGACGGTGAGACGCTCGTCCTGGAGCGCAACAAGTACTGGTCCACCGCCACGGACGCCGAGCGCAAGGCCTACCCGGACAAGATCGACGTCAAGTCGGGACTCGACTCGTCCGTGATCAACCAGCGGTTGTCGTCGTCCCAGGGGACGGACGCCGCCGCTGTCACGACGGACACCAACCTGGGTCCTGCCGAGCTCGCCAAGGTGACCGGCGACAAGGAACTCGCGGCGCGCGTCGGCACCGGGCACTTCGGTTACACGAACTACATCGCGTTCAACCCCACGGTCGCGCCGTTCAACAACGTCAAGGTGCGCCAGGCGATCTCGTACGCCATCGACCGTTCGTCGGTGGTGAACGCGGCGGGCGGTTCGTCGCTGGCCGAGGCCGCGACCACCTTCCTGCCGAACCAGAAGTCCTTCGGGTACGACCCCTACGACCTCTTCCCGGCGGGCGCGTCCGGCAACGCGGCGAAGGCCAAGGAGCTGCTCAAGGAGGCCGGTTACCCGAAGGGGATCACCGTCACCCTGACGCACTCCAACGACAAGGACTTCGAGACCAGCCCGGAGATCGCGACCGCGATCCAGGACGCGCTCAAGAAGGCCGGCATCACCGTCAAGCTGCAGGGCCTGGAGATCAACGACTACAAGGACAAGATCCACAGCGTCAAGACCGAGCCGGGCTTCTTCCTCGCCCACTGGGGTGCCGACTGGCCCTCCGGCGGTCCCTTCCTCGCCCCGATCTTCGACGGCCGCCAGATCGTCAAGGACGGCGCTAACTTCAACACCGGCCTGCTCAATGACAAGTCGGTCAATGCTGAGATTGATTCGATCAACAAGTTGACGAATCTTGACGAGGCCGCCAAGCGGTGGGGTGCACTGGACAAGAAGATCGGCGAGCAGGCCCTGACCGTGCCGCTGTTCCACCCCGTCTACAAGCGACTCGTCGGCAAGGACATCAAGAACGTCGTGATCAGTGACTGGACCGGTGTCCTGGACATCTCCCAGGTCGCGGTCAAGTAACCCCATGAGCGAGGCACTTGTCGCCTCCCAGGCCGCCGGGACGGACGTCTCCGTCCCGGCGGGCTCGGGGGCCCGTCAGTTCTGGCGGCGGCTGCGTGCGCAGCGTGCCGCCCTCGTCGCGGCGGCCGTCGTCGCCCTGCTCGTCCTGGTCGCACTCGCCGCGCCGCTGCTCACCGCGATCGAGGGCCAGGACGCCTTCACCTACCACCCGTCGCTCATCGACTCCGCGCGCGGTGGCGTCCCGACCGGCTCCTTCGGGGGCATCGGCGCAGACCACTGGCTCGGCGTCGAACCGCAGACCGGCCGCGACCTGTTCGCCCGCCTTGTGTACGGCGCCCGGGTCTCGCTCGGTGTCGCGCTGGGGGCGACCGTCGTACAGGTCCTCATCGGTGTCGTGGTCGGTGTCGCCGCCGGGCTCGGCAACCGATGGGTTGATCAACTGTTGAGCCGGATCACCGACATCATCGTCGCGATGCCGCTGATGATCATGTCGTTGGCGCTGCTGGCGATCGTGCCGAGCAGCTTCCCGCGCCCCTTGCTGGTCGCGCTCGTCATCGGCCTGATCGCCTGGGGCAACACCGCGAAGATCGTGCGCGCCCAGACGCTCACCCTCAAGGAACTCGACTACGTCGCGGCTGCCCGGCTCAGCGGCTGGGGCACCTGGCGGATCGCCCGCCGCGAACTGCTGCCCGGCCTCGCCGCGCCCGTCATCACGTACGCCGCGCTCCTCTTCCCGATGAACATCAGCGCCGAGGCCGCGCTTTCCTTCCTCGGCGTCGGCGTGAAGCCCCCGACGCCTTCCTGGGGACAGATGCTCACCTCCGCCGACGTCTGGTACCAGGCCGCCCCGCAGTACTTGCTGCTGCCCGCCGGCGCCCTGTTCGTCACCGTGCTGTCCCTGACCGTCCTCGGCGACGGCGTCCGTACGGCCCTCGACCCGCGCGCGGCCTCACGCCTGCGCGTCGGTACGGGCCGCAAGCGCGAGGCGAAGGCGGACGCCAACTCCAAGAAGACCTCGGCGGACGCGAGCACCAAGGAGGCCACCTCATGAGCGGCTTCGGAGGATTCGTCCTGCGCCGCGCCGTCGGCACCGTGATCACCCTGCTCGCCATCTCGGTGATCGTCTACGTCGTCTTCTTCGTCACCCCCGGCAACGTCGCCCAGATCACCTGCGGCCCGCGCTGCTCCCCGGAACAAGTGCACCAGGTCGCCCAGCAGTTGAGGCTCGACGACCCGCTGTACCTCCGCTACTGGCACTTCCTCCAGGGCATCCTCGTCGGCCAGGACTACTCCACCGGCACCTCCGTGGAGCACTGCTCGGCACCCTGCCTCGGCCTGTCGTACCAGGGCGACCAGCAGGTCACCCAGCTGATCCTGGCGAAGCTGCCGGTCAGTCTGTCGCTCGTCTTCGGCGCGATGGTGCTGTGGCTGATCCTCGGCGTCGGCACCGGCGTCCTGTCCGCGTGGCGGCGCGGCCGGTTCACCGAGCGCCTGCTGACCGGCATCACCCTCGCGGGCGTCGCCACCCCGGTGTTCGTGATCGGCCTGGTGCTGATGATCGTCGTCTGCGGGCAGCTCCAACTGCTGCCCTTCCCGCAGTACGTCGGTCTCACCGACGACCCCGAACAGTGGGCCTGGAACCTGCTGTTGCCCTGGCTCTCGCTGGCCCTCATCGAGGCCGCCACGTTCGCCCGGCTCACCAGGGCGTCGATGCTGGAGACCCTTGCCGAGGACCACATCCGCACCTTCCGCGCGTACGGCGTCGGTGAACGGTCCATCATCGGGCGGCACGCGCTGCGCGGGGCGTTCGCGCCGATCATCGCCCTCAACGCCAACAACGTCGGCTCGGCGGTCGGCGGCGCGGTGCTCACCGAGACGCTCTTCGGGCTGCCCGGCATCGGACAGGAACTCGTCCACGCCGTCAATGTCGTCGACCTCCCTGTGGTCGTCGGCATGGTCCTGGTCATCGGCTTCTTCGTGGTCATCGCCAACGCCGTCGCGGACGTGCTCTACGCGGTGGCCGACCGACGGGTGGTGCTCACATGAGCTCGGTGGATGTCCTGGTCGAGGTCACCGACCTGACGGTCGGATTCGGATCCCTGCGCGCCGTCGACGGCCTCTCCTTCACTCTGGAAAAGGGCGCCGCGCTCGGCTTGGTCGGCGAGTCCGGCTCCGGCAAGTCCACGGTCGCCTCGGCCCTGTTGGGGCTGCACCGCGGCACGGGAGCCGACGTCGGCGGCTCGGTGCGCGTGGCCGGCATCGACGTACAGGAGGCGTCCGACGCGGACCTGGGGCGGCTGCGCGGCGGCAAGGCCGCGATGGTCTTCCAGGACCCGCTGTCGTCCCTGGACCCGTACTACGCGATCGGCGACCAGATAGCCGAGGTCTATCGCGTGCACACGCGCGTGTCGCGTCGGGCCGCACGCGCGCGTGCCGTCGACGTACTGGACCGGGTGGGAATTCCGGACGCGGCACGACGGTCCCGTTCCCGCCCGCACGAGTTCAGCGGTGGCATGCGCCAACGCGCCCTGATCGCCATGGCGTTGGCCTGCGAGCCGGACCTGCTGATCGCCGACGAGCCCACGACCGCGCTCGACGTCACCGTCCAGGCCCAGATCCTCGACCTGCTGCACACGCTCCGCGAGGAGACCGGCCTGGGCCTGCTCCTGGTCACGCACGACGTGGGTGTCGCCGCCGAGAGCGTCGACGAGATCCTGGTCATGCGGCACGGGCGGGCTGTCGAGCACGGGCCGGTGGGCACCGTCCTCGGGGCGCCGACCGAGCCGTACACCCGGGCTCTGCTAGGCGCGGTCCCGCGCGTGGACGCACCGCGAGCGCCCTCCGAGGCGTCCTCGGCGGCCCCGGAGGTCGTCCTGGAGGCCACGGGCCTGCGGCGCGAATTCGGGCGCGGTAAGCGGGCGTTCGCGGCCGTGGACGACGTGTCGCTGACCATCCACCGGGGCGAGACCCTCGGCGTCGTCGGCGAGAGCGGCAGCGGCAAGACGACGCTCGGCCGGATGCTGGTCGGGCTGCTGAAGCCGACGGCGGGCGAGATCAAGCCCGGCGGAGGAGTACGCCCCGACGTCCAGATGGTCTTCCAGGACCCGGTCTCCTCCCTCAACCCCCGCCGCAGCGTGGGCGAGTCGATCGCCGACCCGCTACGCGCGCGTGGAGAACGCGACGAGGAGCGCATCCGGAGGCGGGTAGGCGAACTCCTGGAGCGCGTGGGTCTCGAAGCGGCCCATTACGACCGCTATCCGCACGAGTTCAGCGGCGGACAGCGTCAGCGCGTGGGCATCGCGCGGGCGCTCGCGGCCGACCCGCGCGTGATCGTGTGCGACGAGCCCGTCTCGGCGCTCGACGTCACCACGCAGGCCCAGGTCGTCGCCCTGCTCGGCGAACTCCAGCGCGAACTCGGCCTCGCGCTCGTGTTCGTGGCCCACGACCTCGCCGTCGTGCGCCAGGTCAGCGACCGGGTCGCGGTGATGCGACGCGGCAGGATCGTCGAACAGGGCCCCGCCGACGAGGTCTACGACTCCCCGCAGGACCCGTACACAAAGCAGCTGTTGGCTGCCGTACCGGCCCTCGATCCGGAGGTGGCGGCCCGGCGGAGGGCGGCCCGACGGGAGTTGGCGACGACCTGAGGATCGTAGAACGATCTGCCTCAGGGTGATCCCTTAGCGCGAGCGAACGCGACCCGCACGGGAAAGTTACGACCGTTCACCCCTTTTGGTGGCGCGATGGACAACCGTCCGTCGCGCCACCGTCATGTCCGCATACGTTCGTCCCGCTGCGAGCCGCCGGGTCAACGGTGGCTCCCCACAAGGGAGATCGGGGGTGTGGTCGTGCGCATAGGACTGGTTACGGAGGGTGGCTATCCGTATGTGAGCGGTGACGCCAGACTCTGGTGCGACCGGCTCGTACGCGGGCTCGGGCAGCACGAGTTCGACATCTACGCGCTCAGCCGCAGCGAACGCCAGGAGGCCGAGGGCTGGCTCGAACTGCCGCCCCAGGTCCGGCGAGTACGTACCGCGCCGCTGTGGAGTGCCGAGGACGACGGACCGGCGCTCGGGCGCCGTGCACGCCGGCGCTTCCGGGAGTACTACGAGGAGTTGTCGGCGCTGCTGTGCGCGGGGGATGCGCCGGTGCAGGGGCCGATCGTGTCGGCGGAGTCGCAGTCGTTCGTGTCTGGGCCGGCCGGGTCGGAGTCCGCCGATTCCGCGAGGCCCGCGGAGTTCTCGGAGCCCGTTTCCGCGGGGCCCTCCGCGCTCTCCGGGGAGGTTTCCGCCGTTGTGGCGGACCGTTTCGCCAACGCGTTGTACGGGCTCGCGGAACTCGCCCGCGACGAGGGCGGACTCGTGTCCGCGCTGCGCTCCGAGAGCGCCGTGCGTGCCCTCGAACGCGCCTGTCGTGCGCCCGGCGCACTGCGTACGGCACGCGAGGCGCGCGTACCCGATCTCCTCACCGTCGCCGCACACGTCGAACGCGCCCTGCGCCCCCTCTCGCTCGACTGGTACGAGGACGACGCCCTCGGCTCCGTGGACCTCTGCCACGCGACGGCCGGCGGTACCGCGGCCCTGCCCGGGCTGCTCGCCCGGCACTTCGCCGGCGTACCGCTGCTGGTGACCGAGTACGGCCTGCAACTGCGCACGCACTACCTGGCCTCGGCGGACGCCCCGCCCGCCGTACGGGCCCTGCTCGCCGCCTTCCACGGCAGGCTGGCCGCCGAGGTGTACCGACGGGCCGCGCTGATCACTCCCGGCAACACCCACACCCGCCGCTGGCAGGAACGCTGCGGCGCCGACCGTACGAAACTGCGCACGGTCCACCCCGGCATGGCGGCGTCCCGTTTCGCGGAGGTGGGCGAGGCGCCCGACCGCGCCGACCCGGACACGCTGCTGTGGGTCGGCCGTGTCGAACCCGCCAAGGACCTGATCTCCCTGCTCCACGCCTTCGCGGAGATCCGCAAGGAGGAGCCCAAGGCACGCCTGCGGATCGTCGGCGCGCCCTCCGGCGCCGAGGGCGCGGCTTACCTGGGCCACTGCCGGGCGCTGGCCGCACAGCTCTTCCCCGACGAGGCCGAGGGCGTGCACGCGGTCGGCGACAACCCGGTGTCCTTCGAGGAGATCGGCGGCCCGGAAGCTCCCACGCTCCCCGAGGCGTACGCGGCCGGCACGGTGATCGTCCTGTCGAGCGTCGTCGAGGGCTTCCCGATCGGCCTGGTCGAAGCCATGTTCTGCGGCCGGGCGACCGTGTCCACGGACGTCGGCGCGGTGGTCGAGGTCATCGGAGGCACGGGACTCGTCGTGCCCCCGCGCAATCCACGGGCGCTCGCCGAGGCGTGCGTGACCCTGTTGCGCGACCCCGAGCGCCGTGAGCGGCTGGGCGCCGCCGCGCGCGCCCGCGCACTCGAACTGTTCACCGTCGAGCAGAACATCGCGGCATTTCACGGCATTTACCTGGAGGTCGTCTCGCACTCCCCGGTCCACCGTGTCGTCCTCGACGACACCGGCGAACCCCTCCCGTTCGCCGCCCCCGCGGAGTCCCACGTCCCCGGCCGCTGGACCGGCCCGACGACAGGTCCGGCAACAGGACCTGCGGCAGGCCCGGCAACGGGTTTTCCGGCGGGTTCGGCGACTGCCCCCGGGGCCCGCGTCGTGGCTCGCGGCGGCCC
>NZ_JAWOAI010000429.1:0-8784 GCF_033194735.1 Streptomyces sp. W16 | reverse complement strand
GGGGCCGGGGTCCGGTGCTGGTGGTGGTGCTGTGGGTCGTGCTGCTGGTCCGGGCCCCAGGACCCGCCCCAGGCCTGGCCGCCGGCCGGGGGTGTGCTCGGCGGCTGCCCTGCCGACTGCTGGTTACCGCGTCCGCCCGTCATACCCGGCAGGAGGGGTTCACCTCCGTCGGAGGGCAGCACGATGCCTTCGCGCGCGGGCCGCGCCGAGGGCTCCTCGCCCTGTCCACTCTGCGTCACCGGGACTCCTACGAATGGGGGACCTACGGGATCGTCGGTTCACGCTACCGGGTACCCCGAGCCCGGTGCCACGCAGCACTGGACTGGACCTCTCCACTTGTGACCCCGGTAACAGTCCCGGCCCCTCATCCGCACCAAATCCCGCTCTGCGCCCTCCTTTCACCACCCGGTCACCACCGGAAGCCTCCTTCACTCCCCGCTCACGCCGCGGCCTGCAACTCCATCCGCGCCCCGAACTCCCGCACCACCGGCTCGTCCCGGTACGGCTCCAGGCGCTGCTGGAAGTCCTCCAGGTACTCGGCGCCCCGGTTGGAACGCAGCGAACCGAGCAACTCCACCGCTTTCAGGCCCGTGTTGCAGGCCTGCTCGACCTCGCGCTGCTGCACCTGCGCGCTCGCCAGCAGTACGTACCCGATGGCCCGCCGGCGCGCCCGCGACTCCGGGTGCCCGTCCAGGGACTCCTGCGCGCACCTGGCCGCCGCCTCGGCCTGCCCCAGGTCGCGGTGGCAGTGCGCCAACTCGTCGGCGAGATACGCCTCGTCGAAGTGCCCGATCCACGCCGGGTCGTCCCCGGACGACGGATCCGCCGCGTCCAGCGCGCTCACCGCACGCCCCGACGCCAGCTGCGCCGACCGCGCGTCACCCATGAGGGCATGCCCGCGCGCCTCCGCCGCGTGGAACATCGCCTCGGCCCGCGGGGTCACGCGCCCACGCGCCCCCTCCTGCGCCGCCCGCGCCAACTGCGCGATCTCACGCGGGTTCCCGAGCTGCGCGGCGAGGTGACTCATGGACGCGGCCAGCACATACCCGCCGTATCCCCGGTCCCCGGCCGCCTGGGCGAGGCGCAGCGCCTGGATGTAGTACCGCTGCGCCAGGCCGGGTTGACCGGTGTCGACGGCCATGTAGCCGGCGAGTTCCGTCAACCGGGCGACGGCGGCGAACAGTTCACGCCCCACGGCCTCCCGGTACGACCCCGCGAGCAGCCCGGAGACGACACTGTTGAGGTAGTGCACGACGACCGGACGCACATGCCCGCTGCCGTACTGGTGGTCCAGCTCGCTCAGCGCCTGCGTCATCGCGCGCACCGCCGCCACGTCGGACGGCCCCACCCGCGGTCCCGCCGCGCGTGCGACCTGCGAGTCCGGCGAGGAGATCAGCCAGTCACGGCTCGGCTCCACCAGCGCGGACGCGGCGACCGATGAACCGGACAGGAAGTCCCGGCGCCCCACGTCACTGCGCCACAGCTCACACACCTGCTCGATGGCCCCGAGGACGGTCGGCGAGAACTGCAGGCCCACACCCGACGCGAGGTTCTTGCCGTTGGCCATGCCGATCTCGTCGATCGTGACCGTACGGCCCAGCTTGCGGCCCAGTGCCTCGGCGATGATCGCCGGAGCCCGCCCACGCGGCTGCTGTCCCCGCAGCCAGCGGGCCACGGACGTCTTGTCGTAGCGCAGGTCGAGACCGTGCTCGGCGCCGCACATGTTGACCCGGCGGGCCAGCCCGGCGTTCGAGCACCCCGCCTCCTGGATGAGCGCCTGCAGCCGTTCGTTCGGCTGCCGCGCGACAAGTGGCCTTGCGGCCATGGCGTACCCCCTGGGAACAACCCCTGAAGCGAAAAGATCCGGCCGTGAAGATCAATGCCCAGCGAACATGGCGAAAATGCGAAGCATGCGAGGAATGCCGGGGTAAAAGCTGGTGCCCGCCCCTCACGTGGCTACCCAGCTCCCGCCGTCGTTCCTCCCGCGCGCCCCCACACATGCCTCCATGCGCCCCAGTTGCGGAATCGATGCTCCTCCCCCGCGCGCGCTACAGCCGTAACCCGAGGTGGGTGCGGGAGTTGTGTTGGGCGTGGAAGAGACGATCGCGGGCACCGAAGCCGCTCAGATTCCGAAGCAGCGCGGGGAATCGCTGCTGGAGACAGCCGTACGCTACGCCGAGGAGCGCCACTGGGACGTCTTCCCCGGCACCTGGCTGGAAGCCGTCGACGGGGTGCAGCACTGCTCGTGCGGCGACCCCGCGTGCGCCGCACCCGGCGCACATCCGGCGCGTGAGGACTGGGCGACACAGGCGACGGGCAGTGCGACGGTCGCGCGGCGGATGTGGCAGAAGCAGCCGGCCGCATCGATTCTGCTGCCCACCGGGCGTACGTTCGACGCGATTTCCGTTCCGGAGACCGCGGGGTTCCTGGCGCTGGCGCGGATGGAGCGCATGGAGTTGACGCTGGGTCCTGTCACGTTGACGCCCGCGCGACGAATGGAGTTCTTCGTTCTGCCGGGCGCTTCGGTGAAGGTGCCGGATCTGGTGCGGAAGATCGGCTGGTCCCCCACCACTCTCGATCTCGTGGTGCTGGGTGAGGGTGGGTATGTGGCCGCGCCGCCCACTCGGTTCGGGTCTCGGGGGGCTGTGCAGTGGGCCTGCCGGCCGACCGCGGCTAATCGTTGGCTGCCGGATGCGGAGGAGTTGATCTCGCCGCTCGCCTATGCGTGTGGGCGGGATCGGTAGTACGGCGGGTGCGGGTCGGTGGGGGCTGGTCGCGCAGTTCCCCGCGCCCCTTAGGTGGGGCACCTGACCGTAGGCTGCAAGGTATGACGTCTGCTGCCGTGCGTGTGCGTGGGCTCTGGAAGCGGTTCGGGCAGCAAGTTGCCGTGGCCGGGATCGATCTGGAGTTGCCTGCCGGGAAGTTCATCGGGCTGGTCGGGCCGAACGGGGCCGGGAAGACCACCACCCTCTCGATGGTGACCGGGTTGCTGCGGCCCGATCAGGGCAGCGTCGAGGTCGTGGGCCACGACGTCTGGCGTGACCCCGTGGCCGTGAAGGCGCGGATCGGAGTGCTGCCCGAGGGCCTACGGCTCTTCGAGCGGCTCTCGGGGCGTGAACTCCTCGGCTACAGCGGGCGGTTGCGGGGGCTGCCCGGGGCCGAGGTCGACAAGCGGGCCACACAGCTTCTGGACGTGCTCGACCTGGCCGGCGCCCAGCACAAGCTCGTCGTCGACTACTCCACCGGTATGCGCAAGAAGATCGGGCTCGCCGCCGCTCTCCTCCACAATCCCGAAGTCCTGTTCCTGGACGAGCCGTTCGAGGGCGTCGACCCGGTCTCCGCGCAGACCATCCGGGGCGTCCTGGAGCGCTACACCGCCTCCGGCGCCACCGTCGTCTTCTCCTCCCACGTCATGGAACTCGTCGAGTCCCTCTGCGACTGGGTGGCCGTGATGGCCGCCGGCCGCATCCGCGCCCAGGGCACCCTGGCCGAGGTTCGCGGCGAAGCGCCCACGCTCCAGCAGGCGTTCCTCGAACTCGTCGGCGCGGGCGCCCGCGACCACGGCTCCGACCTCGACTGGCTGGGCGGCGGCACCCGATGAGCGACACCACGACACCCGCCTCGATCACTCCCGTCGTCGTACGCCTGAAGCTGTCGTTGTTGCGCAATGGTCTACGGCAGTCAGGTGGCCGGCGGGCCGCGTATGTCGCGTCGGCGGTCGTGGCGCTGCTGTTCGCGGCGCTGCAGCTGCTCGGGCTGATCGCGTTGCGCGGGGACTCGCACGCCGACTCCGTGGTGGTCGTCCTGGTGGCGGTGCTGGGGCTGGGCTGGGCGGTGATGCCGCTGTTCTTCCCGACCGGCGACGAGACCCTCGACCCGACCCGCCTGGTGATGCTGCCGCTGCGGCCCCAGCCTCTCGTACGGGCGCTGCTGGCGGCCTCGTTGGTCGGCATCGGCCCGCTGTTCACGCTGGCGCTGCTGCTCGGGTCGGTGATCGCGGTCGCGCACGGAGCCGCCGCGTACGTCACGGCGGCCCTGGCGCTCCCGCTCTCCCTGCTGGTCTGTGTGGCCCTCGCGCGGGCCGTCGCCGCCGCCAACATCCGCCTGCTGACCAGCCGGAAGGGGCGGGACCTGGCGGTGCTGAGCGGGCTGGTGATCGCGGTCGGGGCGCAGTTGGTCAACTTCGGTGCGCAGCGCCTCGGTACGTCCGGACTGTCCCAACTCGACCCGGCGGCCGAGGTGTTGCGCTGGGTGCCGCCCGCGTCGGCGGTCGGCGCGGTGGACTCGGTGAGCAAGGGTTCCTACGGCCTCGCCGTCACCCAACTCGCCCTGTCCGCTGGCGCTTTGGCGGCCCTCCTGTTCCTCTGGTCGCGCAGCCTCACCAAGTTGATGACCTCACCCGACGGCTCCACCCTCCAGTCCGCCGAACCGGCCGCGAAGGAGAGGGCGTCCACCGGCGGCCTGGCCCGGCTCCTCCCGGCCGGCCGCACCGGCACGGTCATGGAACGCAGCCTGCGCTATGTCTGGCGCGACCCCAAGACCAAAGCGGCATGGGTGACTTCACTGGCGATCGGTCTGATCGTGCCGGTGTTCAACGCGCTGCAGGGCACCGGCTCGGTCTACTTCGCGTGCTTCGCCGCCGGGATGCTCGGCATCCAGATGTACAACCAGTTCGGGCAGGACACCTCCGCGTTCTGGATGGTCGCGATGACGATCTCCACGACCCGGGACGCCTACGTCGAACTCCGCGCCCGTGCCCTCGCGTTGCTGCTGATCACCGTGCCGTACGCGGCGCTGGTGACCATCCTCACGACGGCGATGCTCGGCGACTGGTCCCGGCTCCCCGAGGTCCTCGGTCTCTCCTTCGCCCTCCTCGGCGCGATGCTCGCGACCGGCGCCTGGACCTCGGCCCGCTTCCCCTACTCCATCCCCCAGGGCGGCCACAAGAACGTCGCCCCCGGCCAGGCCGGCCTGGCCTGGATCTCCATCTTCGGCGGCATGATCTCAGCGGCCCTGCTCTGCTCCCCCGTCATCACCCTCACGATCTGGGCCAACGTGACCGCGAACGGCGACCAGTGGAGCTGGCTCCTGCTGCCGGTGGGGGCGGGCTACGGCGCGGCAATCACTTACGCGGGCCTGCGCCTGGCGGCCCCGGGGACGGCGAGGCGGCTGCCGGAAATCTTGGCGGCGGTCAGCAAGGGGTGAGTGGTGTGCTTTTGCTTTCGCTTTTGGCTTTTAGGGGCGCGGGGAACTGCGCGAGCAACCACGACGCACCCGCAGCCGCCGAACAACCGCACTCCCCACCCCCGTAGGCGATCTCACACCAGCACCCCATCAAGAAACGGCTCAATAGCCGCCCGCCAAGCCTCCGGCTGGTCATAGTGCACAAGATGCCCGGCATCAGCCACCTCCGCATACTCCCCTCGCGGCAGCACCCGCACCATCTCCTGCGCCTCGGCCCGCCCCAACTCCCCGTCCAGCCCCCGCACCACAAGCGCAGGACACTGCACCTGGGCAAGCTCCTCCCAGTGCGCGTCGTACACCCACGTCTCCCGCGACTTCAGCATCTGCTCCGGCTCGAACACCGGCCGCCACCCGTCGGGAGACTCCTGCATGACCTCGGCGTAGAACTCCCCCCGGGACGGATTCGGCCGCTCCACCCACGGGTCGTCCTCGCCGAACCACTTCCGGACATCGGCGAGCGTGGCGAAGGGCACGGGCCAGGACTTGAACCAGTCGGACCACTCCCGCTGCGAGGCGGCGCCCAGCGCGGACGCCCGCATGTCACAGATGATCAACCCCCGCACCAGATCGGGCCGCTTGGCCGCAAGCTGCCACGCGGTGAGCGCCCCCATCGCATGCCCGATGAGGACGACCGGTGCGAGCCCGAGCTGTTCCAGCGCGGCCTCCGCGTCCTCGACGTAGGCCTCACGGGTGAAGGCCGCCTGCGGCGGCTTGTCGCTCTGGCCGTGGCCGCGCTGGTCGAGTGCGACGGCGCGGTGCCGCTCGGAGAGCCAGCGGGCGGTGGACGCCCAGTGCGAGGCACGGCCCATCAGGCCGTGCAGTAAGAGAACTCCGGGTGCCCGCTCGATCTCCCCCGACTTGGGCGGGTCCGCGAACTCCCATGCGGCCAGGCGTACGCCGCCTGCTCCGGTCACGTCGATGCGCCGCGCCATTGGTCCTGGCACCCCCCTAGCTCCGCACGGACCGCTCGCTCCCGCTTCGAGCCCATCGGTCCTGTGAACCACGCTCTGCCGCTTGTGCCGTTTCTTCTTGCTCGCGTCTCTTCTCTTGCTCGTCTCTTCCTACAGCTCACGCCCCGCGCGTTTCATCACCCACAGGTTATCGAATACAGATTCGAAAATGCCGTCTCCGGCCGCAACACCCCTCGTTCGAGTGACCCGGCCCAAGGAATGTTCGCCGCCGCCGAGGGGAGATCTTCAGCGGGAGGCGGACCGCTCGGGGAAACCGGTCCGAAGGGGATGACCTTGAGAGCTCGGGGCTCCGGGTCAGCACAGGGGAGGACAGGCCCCGGCGCCGCACGGCGCCGGGGCCACCCCCACGTTTGCGGCACATCCTCCCGCCCCCTCACGGTCATATGCCTCACGCGACAGCCTGGCACGCGAAGCGTCCCGGCGCTGCGATTCAGCGCACTGAATCTTGGAATCTCCGCGACCGGCAGACCGCCACAACTGCCTCTCCAGCCCCACGAGTTGACGGCCCCGCCGAGCGAAGGACGTGGTCAGCGCTTGGCGACGAACACATGCGAGGCGACGTCCGAGTCCAGCTCGGCCGCCTCGCCACCGCTGCCCACCAGCACCCCGCCCGCCGACTCCGTCACGCTCACCACCGAGCCGGGCTGCACTCCCGCCCGGCGCAGCGTGTACATCAGCTGCGCGTCCGTCTGGATGGGCTCGCCGATCCGGCGTACGACGACCGTCTTGCCGTCGAGGCCCGGGTCGAGGTCGGCCAGCGACACCATGCCCTCGTCGAGGAACGGGTCGGCCCCGTCCTTCTCGCCCAGCTCCTCAAGACCGGGGATCGGATTGCCGTACGGCGACTCCGTGGGGTGGCGCAGCAGCTCAAGGACCCGCCGCTCCACGGCCTCGCTCATCACGTGCTCCCAGCGGCAGGCCTCGGCGTGCACCTGCTCCCACTCCAGGCCGATCACGTCGACGAGCAGACACTCGGCGAGCCGGTGCTTGCGCATCACGCGGGTGGCGAGCCGGCGGCCCTCGTCGGTCAGCTCCAGATGGCGGTCGCTGGCGACGGCCACCAGGCCGTCGCGCTCCATGCGCGCCACCGTCTGGCTCACCGTCGGGCCGCTCTGGTCGAGCCGCTCGGCGATGCGGGCGCGCATGGGGACCACACCTTCCTCCTCCAGCTCAAGGATGGTGCGGAGATACATCTCCGTGGTGTCGATCAGTCCGGACATACGTGCCCCTCGATTACCTCTGCCCGAAGCTCGGCGGCTCCGCGGCGCGTGCGCTGGCCCTGGACTCAATTCTGACGCATCGCACTGACAACCGTGCCGCGCCGTTGAAACCAGCCGGTTACGGCGGTCCGCGAAGCCCCTCTCCGCCCGCTCCACAGCGGACCGGATCGCCCTCGACGCCGTATTGACATCCACTTGGTCCAGACCGCACGGTGATCCGCGACACAAACTCACCGAGGGGGCTCCCGCATGAGCGACCGTACGCCGGCCGGCCAGTTCTTCGACGCCGCGATCACCCTGCTCCAGCAGGTCAGCGACGAAGAGGCCGACTCCGTCGGGGCGGCCGGCACGCTCCTCGCGGACACCGTGGCCGACGGCGGGCGGCTGTTCGCCTTCGGTGCCGGGCACTCCTCGCTCGCCGCGCAGGACCTCGTCTACCGCGCGGGCGGTCTCGCCCTGATGAACCTGCTCGTGGTGCCCGGGGTCCTCGGCGTCGACGTCATGCCGGCCACGCTGGGCTCCGCCCTGGAGCGGGTCGACGGTCTCGCGGGCGTGGTCCTGGAGACGTCGCCGCTGCGCTCCGGCGACGCCCTGGTGATCATCTCGCTGTCCGGGCGCAACGCCCTGCCCGTCGAGATGGCCATGAAGGCCCGCGCCCTCGGCGTCCGCGTCATCGGCGTGACCTCGGTGGCGTACGCCTCGCAGACGACGTCACGGCACACCTCCGGGACGTACCTGAGGGACCACTGCGACGTCGTACTCGACTCGAAGATCGCCATCGGCGACGCGGAACTCACCCACGACGCCATCCCGGCCCCCTTCGCCCCCGCCTCCACGGTCGTCACCACGGCCCTCCTCCAGGCCGTCATGGCGACGGCGGCGGCGACCCTGGCCGACCGCGGCATCGAGCCGCCGCTGCTGCGCTCCGGGAACGTGGACGGCGGCCACGAGTGGAACGGCCGGGTGTTCGAGGAGTACCGGGACCGGATCTTCTACCAGTACTGAGACCGGTGCTGAGACCAGTACTGAGACCAGTTTTGGGCCGCCGCTACTTCTCCCCCGCGGCCCCCGCCAGATCCAGCGCCGCCGCGATCCGTACGGCCACGTCCTCGGCGTAGATCGAGTCGGACCGTTCGAACTGGCTGCGGCCCGCCCCGCGCAGGAACGTCACCACACCCAGTGTCCGGCCCCGGCTGCGCAGCACCGCGCACAGCGCGTGCACGGCGTCCTGGGGCCACTGGCGGGCCCGCGCCCACTCCCGGGCCTGTTCGGGCGGGGCGGCTCCGATGCTGGCCCGCACGGAGCCGACGCGTTCGACGCACTGCAGGGCCGGATGCCCCTCTCCGTAG
>NZ_JAWOAI010000428.1:0-8801 GCF_033194735.1 Streptomyces sp. W16 | reverse complement strand
GTGGCGCCACTCCCGTCGGGGCCGATTCCCGGCATGGCCGTCTGGCGGGTGCGGTCGGCGTCCGTGGTGCGGGGTGGTGGTGCCGCCACGGAGCGGGCGAGGCCGTGGGCCACCGCTTCGTTGATGGTGCCCGCGAGGTGGGGGGCCTGGGGCAGTCCCTGGTCGATGAGGAGTTCGGCCAGGCCGCCCGCGTAGCCCTGGCCGACGGCGCGCACTTTCCAGGCGCCCTGTCTGCGGTACAACTCCAGGGCCACGACGGCTGATTCGGCGTCCAGGCCGGTGATCGTGTAGCTGGCGACCTCGGTGCCGTCGAGGCCGGTGACCGCCACGAAGGGTGCAGCGACGGCCCCGAAGCGGGTGGGGCCGTCGGCGCCGAGGGGCAGCGCGAGCAGCACGCTGACGCGGTGCACGGCCTCCGGCATGGCGCCCAGGTCCACCGCGAGGCGGTGGTCGGCGGCGGCCTGCTTGGAGACCTCCAGGCCGGGCAGGGTGGGGGTGCCCGGGTGGGCCACCCACTCCACGCCGTGGATCCTGCCGCGCTCGTCGCCGAGCGTGGCGGCGGCCACGACCGGCTTGCCGGCCGCGACCCGGATCTCCAGACGCACTTGGGGGAGCGGGTGGTTCTGCCCTCGCACCAGCTCGGCCGCCATCGCTCTCGTCCCCCTGCTCAGCCGTGTCGTCTCGTGTGCGCCGGGCCGCCCTACAGGTGCGGCAGGATCGCCGGCATCAGGTCCTGGAAGGTGCGGCCGTTGGTCGGTGTGCCGAGGGCCGTCAGTGTCCAGCCGGAGCCGGAGCGGTGCACCTTCGCCATGATCTGGGCCGTGTACTGGCCGCCGCCCGCGAGTGTGTAGCGGGCCAGTTCCTGGCCGTTGGTCTCGTCGACCAGGCGGCAGAACGCGTTCTGTACTTCCTGGAAGGTCTGGCCCGTGAAGGAGTTCACGGTGAAGACGATCTGGTCGATGTGGACCGGCACGCGCGCGAGGTCGACGAGGATGGCCTCGTCGTCCCCGCCCTGGCCGACACCGCCGACGAGGTTGTCACCGGTGTGGCGCACGGAGCCGTCGTCGCTGACCAGGTGGCGGAAGAACACGACGTCGACGGGCTGCTTGTCCGCGAAGAGCACGGCGGACGCGTCGAGGTCGATCTCCCGGGTGCGCGAGCCGAACAGGCCGCGCCGGGGAGCCGCCTGCCAGCCGAGCCCCATGCGCACCGCGGTCAGGCTGGCCCCGTCGTTCTTCTGCAGACTGATGGCCTGACCCTTGGTCATGTTGACCGTCACGGCTGTTCCCCTCTCGAACTGTCCCCTGTTGTCGCGGAATCCGCGGATGCCCAGAACCCTACGCAGCGGCACTGACAGTGCCGAACCCCGGTTCCTGCTTTGTGTCGGTCTTGCAACACAGAGCGCATACCCCGAGGTCCGGTGATCCATCCAGGCGGTCAGGCCAGGCCGCCCTCCTTCATCTGCCGCAGCTCCTTCTTCATCTCGTGGACCTCGTCGCGCAGCCGGGCCGCGACCTCGAACTGCAGGTCCGCGGCGGCGGCACGCATGCGTGCCGTCATCTCCTCGATCTGCTCGGCGAGTTCGGCCGCGGGACGGTCGGTCGGCACCCCGTCCTTGGCCTTCCCCTTGGCCGACTTCGCTGCCTTGCCGCCGAGTGAGGGCACCGGGGCCTTGGCGCCCTTGCCGTCCTTGGCCTTGCGGTAGCCCGAGCCGAGCAGCTGCTCCGTGTCGACGTCCTCGCGGGCGATCTGCGCGACGATGTCGTTGATCTTCTTGCGGAGCGGCTGGGGGTCGATACCGCGCTCCGTGTTGTACGCGACCTGCTTCTCCCGGCGGCGGTTGGTCTCCTCGATGGCCTTCTCCATCGCCGGGGTGATCCGGTCGGCGTACATGTGGACCTGGCCTGAGACATTGCGCGCCGCGCGGCCGATGGTCTGGATCAGGGAGGTGCCGGAGCGCAGGAAGCCCTCCTTGTCGGCGTCCAGGATGGCCACCAGGGACACCTCGGGCAGGTCGAGGCCCTCGCGGAGGAGGTTGATGCCCACCAGGACGTCGAACTCGCCGGAGCGCAGCTCGCGCAGCAGCTCGATGCGGCGCAGGGTGTCGACGTCGCTGTGCAGGTACCGGACCTGGATGCCGAGTTCGAGGAAGTAGTCGGTGAGGTCCTCGGCCATCTTCTTGGTGAGGGTGGTGACCAGGACGCGCTCGTCCTTCTCCGTGCGCTTGCGGATCTCGTGCACCAGGTCGTCGATCTGGCCCTCGGTGGGCTTGACGACGACCTCGGGGTCGATGAGGCCGGTGGGGCGGATGATCTGCTCGACGGCGCCGTCCGCGCGCGACAGCTCGTACTTGCCGGGGGTCGCCGACAGGTAGACCGTCTGTCCGATGCGCTTCTGGAACTCCTCCCACTTCAGGGGGCGGTTGTCCAGGGCGGAGGGCAGTCGGAAGCCGTGGTCTACGAGGGTGCGCTTGCGGGAGGCGTCGCCCTCGTACATCGCGCCGATCTGCGGGACCGTGTTGTGCGACTCGTCGATGACTAGCAGGAAGTCTTCGGGGAAGTAGTCGATCAGGGTGTTCGGCGCGGAGCCGGGCTCGCGGCCGTCGAAGTGCATCGAGTAGTTCTCCACGCCGGAGCAGGAGCCGATCTGGCGGAGCATCTCCAGGTCGTACGTCGTGCGCATCCGCAGGCGCTGGGCCTCCAGGAGCTTGCCCTGCTTCTCCATCTCGGCCAGCCGCTCGCCGAGTTCCTTCTCGATGTCGTTGACGGCCCGCTCCATGCGCTCGGGGCCCGCGATGTAGTGGGAGGCCGGGAAGACGTAGAGGTGCTCGTCCTCGCTGATGATCTCGCCGGTGAGCGGGTGGAGGGTGGAGAGGGCCTCGATCTCGTCGCCGAACATCTCGATGCGGACGGCCAGTTCCTCGTAGACCGGGAAGATCTCGATGGTGTCGCCGCGGACGCGGAAGGTGCCCCGGCTGAAGGCCACGTCGTTGCGCGTGTACTGGATGTCCACGAAGCGGCGCAGCAGCTGGTCGCGGTCGATCTCGTCGCCGACCTTGAGGGGGACCATGCGGTCCACGTACTCCTGCGGAGTACCGAGGCCGTAGATGCAGGAGACCGAGGCGACCACGATGACGTCGCGGCGGGTGAGCAGCGAGTTGGTCGCGGAGTGGCGCAGGCGCTCGACCTCCTCGTTGACCGAGGAGTCCTTCTCGATGTAGGTGTCCGACTGCGGGACGTAGGCCTCGGGCTGGTAGTAGTCGTAGTACGAGACGAAGTACTCGACCGCGTTGTTCGGCAGGAGCTCGCGGAACTCGTTGGCCAGCTGGGCGGCCAGGGTCTTGTTCGGCGCCATCACGAGGGTGGGGCGCTGGAGCTTCTCGATCATCCACGCGGTGGTGGCGGACTTGCCGGTGCCGGTCGCGCCCAGCAGGACGACGTCCTTCTCACCTGCCTCGACACGCCGGGCCAGCTCGGCGATGGCCGCCGGCTGGTCGCCGCTGGGCTGGTAGGAACTGACGACCTCGAAAGGCGCCACCGTGCGTTCGATGTGAGAAACGGGCCGCATGGAACCAACCGTACGACCCGCCACTGACAACGGGGTCGGATCAGCGGTTCTGCGGGGTGCGAGAGCGGCGGTGTCCGAGGTCGCGGTCGGCGCGGACCGGGGTGCGCCGGGGGTGCGGGACGACTGCGCCGGCCGGGACGCCTGGCTTGTGCTCCACGGGGAGCCGGGCGGGCTTCCCCATGACCATCAGCGGGTCGAACATCACGACGACGCCGGCCAGGATGAGGAAGGCGAGGGGGCCGATCATCATGGGCGCGAGCAGTGACGCGGCGGAGACTCCGTCGGTGGTGGCGGCCGTGCCGTGGACGTGGACGGTGAGGGCGGCCATGCCGGTGTAGTGCATGCCGGTGACGGCGAGCCCCATGACGAGGCTCGCGCCCACGCTCCACAGGAACCCGCGGACCTGTCCTGCCGCCCACAGGGCGCTGATCGCGGCGACGACCGCTATGACGACGGAGGCGGCGACCGTGAAGGTGTTGTATTCGAGCTTTCCGTTGAGCCGCATGCTCGCCATGCCCAGGTAGTGCATCGAGGCGATGCCCAGGCCGGTGAGGGTGCCGCCGGTGAACAGCGCCGTCCCCTTGGCTCCCCTGTAGCCGACGATGAAGATCCCGACGCCCACCATGACGATGGCGACGGCGAGGCTCGCGAAGGTCATCGGTTTGTCGTAGTGGACCGGTGTCTGGCGGACCGAGAAACCCATCATCGCGATGAAGTGCATCGTCCATATGCCGGAACCGATCGCCGCCGATCCGAGGGCGAGCCAGCCGGGGCGCCAGGACTGGGCCACGAGCATCGATCTGGTGGTGCAGCGCAGGCCGAGCGCACCGCCGAGGCAGGCCATGAGGTAGGCCACCAGCGGTGTGACGAGTCCGTAGCTGAATCCGTCGACCGTGCCCCGCATGCGCAGTAACCCTTCCGCCCTGTTCCGTCCTGGAATTCCTGGAACCCACCCGGCCCCAGGACCGCAGGAACGGTCAGGGTCGACGCAGAGAGTATGACCCCCACCGGAATGGTCGAACGATTTTCCGGCAAAGAAACACGGCCCTGCCCCAGTTGTGCGGCACCGGTGAGCGGACTTGGGCAACTCCATTCATTCTGTGTCCATCCTGTACCCGACGGGTAGTGACGTTCCGCTGTCACTATTGAGCCGTATGTGATCGCTCGACGCGAGGAGTACGCATGCACCTGCGCGCAGTTGCCGCCTCGACCACCGCGCTCCTGGGGGCCGCCGCCCTTCTGCTCCCCTCCCCCGCTGCCCGGGCGGGCGATGCCACCCAGTGGCCCATGGTCGTCGCCCACCGGGGCGCGTCCGCCTACGCCCCCGAGAACACCCTGGCGTCCATCGACAAGGCGGCCCGGCTCGGCTTCCAGTGGGTCGAGAACGACGTCCAGCGCACCAAGGACGGCGAACTCGTCGTCATCCACGACGACAGCCTGAAGCGCACCACCGACGTGGCGAAGGTGTTCCCTGATCGGGCCCCCTGGAAGGTGAAGGACTTCACCGCCGCCGAGATCGCCCGCCTCGACGCGGGGAGCTGGTTCGGTGCCGCCTACACGGGCACGCGCGTGCCCACGCTCACGCAGTACATGCGCGAGGTGGAACACAACCACCAGAGCCTGCTCCTGGAGATCAAGAATCCGGAGCTGTACCCCGGCATCGAGCAGCAGACCCTCAAGCTCCTGGGCAACGAAGGATGGCTGGACCAGTCCCACGTCGACAGCCGGCTGATCGTGCAGAGCTTCAGCGCGGACAGCATCCGGACCGTGCACGATCTCAAGCCCGGCATCAGGACCGGCTTCCTCGGTACGCCCTCGGTGTCGGCCCTGCACGAGTACGCCGCCTTCGCCGACCTGATCAACCCGTCGTACGGCTCGATCTCGACCAGTTACGTCTCCGCGGTGCACGGGTTCACGGGCCCGCACGGCACTCCGATGGAGGTGTACGCCTGGACCGTCGACGACGCACCCACCGCGTGGAAGGTCGCCGGGTACGGCGTGGACGGCCTCATCACCAACAAACCGGACGTGGTGCGGTCCGCGCTGAACGGGTTCTGAGACCGCTCGCGGGGCATTGTCAGTGCCGGGTCGTACGGTGGGCGACATGGACAGCCATGGGCAGAACGAGCAGCAGGTCGTGTGGACCGTCGTCGGCACCGACATCGGTCCGCTGCTGCTGGCCGCGACACAGGACGGCCTGGTCAACGTCGTGTTCCACGCCACGGACGCGGTGCGCGAGAAGACACTCGACCGACTGGCGTCGCGGCTGGGCACCGAACCGGTCGAGGCGCCCGACTCCCCCTTGCTGACCGAGGCGATACGTCAGGTCGAGGCCTACTTCGCCGGAGCGCGGCGCGACTTCGACCTGCCGCTCGACTGGTCCCTGATCTCCGGCTTCAACCGCCAGGTGCTGCGCGAGCTGGCGTCCGGCGTCCCGTACGGCTCGGTCGTCGGGTACGGCGATCTGGCCGGGCGGGTCGGTCAGCCGCGCGCGGCCCAGGCGGTGGGGGTGGCGATGGGTTCCAATCCGCTGCCGGTCGTCGTGCCCTGCCACCGGGTCGTCGAGAGCGACGGCGGTATCGGTGGGTTCGGCGGCGGCCTGGAGACGAAGAGGAAGCTGCTGGCGCTGGAGGGAGTGCTGCCCGAACCGTTGTTCTGAGGGCTCGGGCAGGGGACGGCATCGCGGGGATGTACGCGTTCTCGCCGCTGGCCGAACCTCACCGCCGCCTGTCTGCTGATACCCCTGGCCGCGCCGGCGTTGGTCACCCGCTCCCGAAAAAGCCCGGTTTCCGATGCCCCGCGAAGGGTGGCCGGGAGGCCGTGCCGGTAGCAGACTCCGCCATGCGCACAGCCACTGGCATCCGGGGGATCGGAGCCGAAGGGACGGCGATCACGCATGAGTGGAAGCGGAAACAGGGCAGTCGCGTATCTCAAGCCGGGAGCGGTGGAAGTCAGGACCATCGAGTACCCGACGCTTGAACTGCAGGACGGGCCGGGAGTCGCACCGGACAACGTCGGCCGCAAGGTCCGGCACGGGGTGATCCTGAAGGTGCTCGCCAGCAACATCTGTGGCAGCGACCAGCACATGGTGCGCGGTCGGACGACCGCGCCCGAGGGGCTGGTCCTCGGACACGAGATCACCGGAGAGGTCGTCGAACGGGGTCCGGACGTCGAGTTCATCGACGTGGGCGACATCGTCTCCGTACCGTTCAACATCGCCTGCGGGCGGTGCCGCAACTGCAAGGAACGCAAGACCGGCATCTGCCTGAACGTCAACCCGGCCCGTCCGGGGGCGGCTTACGGCTATGTCGACATGGGCGGCTGGGTCGGCGGTCAGGCCGAGTACGCCATGGTCCCGTACGCGGACTTCAACCTGCTGAAGTTCCCCGACCGGGACGAGGCACGCGAGAAGCTGCTCGATCTGACCATGCTGTCGGACATCTTCCCGACCGGTTTCCACGGCGCGGTCACCGCGGGCGCCGGGGTCGGGTCCACGGTGTACGTCGCCGGGGCGGGTCCGGTCGGTCTGGCGGCGGCAGCGTCGGCGCAGCTGCTGGGCGCCGCGGTCGTCATCGTCGGCGACCTCAACCCCGAACGCCTGGGCCAGGCAAGGAGTTTCGGCTGCGAGACGGTCGACGTCTCGCGCGGCGACATCGGGGAGCAGATCGCCGAGATCGTCGGCGAGCCCGAGGTGGACGCGGCGGTCGACGCGGTCGGCTTCGAGGCACGGGCCCACGGCCCGAACGCCCCGGAGGCGCCGGCGACCGTCCTGAACTCGCTGATGGGCGTCACGCGCGCGGGCGGTGCCCTGGGCATCCCCGGGTTGTACGTCACCGCTGACCCCGGCGGGGTCGACGAGGACGCGAGGAGCGGCACCCTGAAGGTACGGCTCGGCCTCGGATGGGCCAAGAGCCACGGGTTCACGACCGGTCAGTGCCCGGTGATGACATACCACCGGAGTCTGATGATGGCGATCCTGCACGGGCGCGTGCACATCGCGAAGGCGGTCAACGCGACCCCGATCTCGCTGGAGGACGCACCGCGCGGCTACGCCGAGTTCGACCAGGGCGCCAGCCGCAAGTACGTGCTCGATCCGCACGGGACACTGGCAGGCATCAGCCCGGTCTGACGCACGGGCAAGCGGGGGCCACGCACGCGTGGCCCCCGTTTTCCATGTCTTCCATGTCGGATGCTGGTGGTGTCCCCCACAGTCCGCGAGGGTTTGACCGGGCACTCCGCCCGCCAGGGATGAGGGAAGACCGAACGACAGGAGGCGCGTGGTGCTGGTGGTGTCCGAGGAAGTACGCGAGGCGATCGACGCGCGTCGACCCGTGGTGGCCCTGGAGTCGACGATCATCGCGCACGGGCTGCCGCGCCCGCGCAATCTGCAAGTGGCGCTGGAGCTGGAGGCGGCGGTGCGGCAGGAGGGCGCGGTACCCGCCACGATCGCCGTGCTGGACGGGCGGCCCCATGTCGGCCTGGACAAGGAGCAGTTGGAGCGGGTCGCCAACGAGGACGGGATCCGCAAGCTCGGCCACCGTGATCTGCCGCTCGCGGTGGCGGCGGGGGCGAGCGGGGCGACCACGGTGTCGGCGACGGCGCTGCTTGCGGCGCGGGCGGGCATCCGGGTGTTCGCGACCGGCGGGCTCGGCGGGGTGCACCGGGAGTGGACGGTGACGCAGGACGAGTCCGCCGACCTGGGGCTGCTGGCGTCCACCCGGATCACGGTGGTGTGCGCGGGCGTGAAGTCGATCCTGGACGTGCCGGCGACCCTGCAGCGCCTGGAGACGCTGGGTGTGGCG
The DNA here is from genome assembly GCF_033194735.1 of Streptomyces sp. W16. Taxonomy (NCBI): domain Bacteria; kingdom Bacillati; phylum Actinomycetota; class Actinomycetes; order Kitasatosporales; family Streptomycetaceae; genus Streptomyces; species Streptomyces sp. W16. Next base: position 432 of record NZ_JAWOAI010000428.1, on the reverse strand, counting down.
GTCGCCGGATTCGGCACGGACCGCTTCCCCGGCTTCTACCTCTCCGACTCCGGGTACCCGGTGGACTGGACGCTGGAGACCCCCGAGCAGGTGGCGGCCGTGATGCGGGCGCAGGACGCGCTCGACGCCCCGGAGTCGACACTGATCGTCGCCAATCCGGTGCCCGAGGACGAGCAGTTGGATCCCGCGTTGCACGCGCGTGTGCTCACCGACGCGCTGCACGCGTGCGAGGCGGAGGGCGTCACCGGGCAGGCGGTCACCCCGTTCCTCCTCGGCTACCTCGTGGAGCACACCGACGGCGCCTCGCTGAGCGCCAACCTGGCGGCCGTGCGCGGCAACGTACGGCTGGCGGGGCGGATCGCGGCGGCCTGGGCCGAGGAGGCGTGACGACCGGGCCGAACGGCGCGCTCCTGGTCGTCGGGGACGTCGTCA
>NZ_JAWOAI010000427.1:0-8827 GCF_033194735.1 Streptomyces sp. W16 | reverse complement strand
CCGATCTCAGCGCCGCCATCACCTGGTACGTGTCGCCCGGCGCCAGGGCGTCCGCGATGGCCCGCGCGGTGCCGGGGGACTCGCCGGGCTCGACGCCCAGCAGGCTGTGCAGAGCGCTGTCCCCGGTCACGACGGCCGTCGCCGGATCCCACACGAACCGGGCCATCCGGCCCTCGGAGCGGTGCGTGGCCGCCGTCCGGACGCACACCGGCTCGCCGTCCCAGGCGACGCACGACCCGTCCCCGTCCTTGTGCTCGTCCTCCAGGTCCCGCAGCGCCGCGCCCAGCTCCTCGGCCAGCCGTGTCATGCGGTCGAGGCCGGACAGCACCTCGGTGGTGTCCGCGGCGGACGGCCGCAACACGGTGAGCACGCCGTACGTCGTCGACCCGCTCATGACCGGCACGTACTGCGAGCCGAACTGGAAGGGCAGACTGGCGGCGAACTGGGGGTAGCGGCGCATGCACTCCGCGGCGTTCGGCAGGACCACCTGGACGCCGAGCCGGTAGGCGTCCGCGACGGGGAATTTATTGTCGACGCTCAGCCGGTTCCAGGGGCGGAACAGCGGCCCGGGCAGCCCCGCCAGCACGGCGAGGCGCAGCAGCCCGGGCGTGCTCGACCGCAGGTAGACGCCCCCGGAGTGGCCGCCGGCCGCGTCGATCGCCTCCGTCGAGGCGTCGATGAGCAGCTCGGCGAGCCGTCCGGGCGTCCCCTTCTCGCGCTCGGCACTCCCAGTCATTGGGGCTCTACCTCGTCCCTGTGGCGCCGGGTGGGTGACACAGCAAGAATGCGCCAGGACGCGGCTCGGGTCACCTGGGCGGACGGGATGGGCTGCAGAGGCACGGGTATCGCCGGTCCGTAGATGTCTGATGAAGTGATCAAGAGTGACTCAAGTGTCGGTGTCGGTTTCAGTGGCGGGAGCTGGGTGCGGTGCGGTGTCGTCGGGTCGGGCCGAGGGTGCCGGATCAGGGCGATAAGTGGGCAGTTGTGACAGGGGAGTTGAGGCCCGACGTGCTCCTGTGACCGGGTCCGCGTCTCGTGGCGTTCAGGATGGCGCAAACTCCGCCTCGCGCGGGGCGAATTCGATCTGTTGCCCGTATTCGTCGGCGGCGACGGACGGGACGGCGCGACACACGGCGACCGGCAGCTGTCATACGGTGACGGCCATCCCGCCGGACAGCCCCCGCCCTCGGCCGGCCGCGCCCGAATTGTTAGCCTCGGCCATGGCCAGTTTCCCTCTGCCCCGCCTCGGATCGCGATGAGTACGGTAGCCGCCGCCTACCCGCTCGGCGCCGGAACCACGCTCGCCGAACTCGCCCGCGACCCGCATCCACGGCTGGCGCGGCTCCGTGAACGTGAACCCGTGTCCTGGCTGCCCGAGTTGGACGGCTGGCTGGTGACCCGGCGCGACCTCGCGCTCGCCGTGATGCGGGACGCGACCACGTACACGGTGGACGACCCCCGCTTCTCCACCGCCCAGGTCGTCGGCCCGAGCATGCTCTCCCTCGACGGGGAACGCCACACCCGCCACCGCGAACCCTTCACCGCGCCCTTCCGGCCGCGCGAAGTACGGGACGGCTTCGCCTCGTTCATCGAGCGGGAGACCGACCGGCTCGTCACCGCGCTGCGACCGGCGGGCGCCGGCGAACTGCGCCGCGCCTTCGCCGGCCCGCTGGCGGTCGCCGTCGTGACCGAGGCACTCGGACTGACCGGCACCACCCCGTCCACCGTGCTCTCCTGGTACGACGCCATCGTGCGGTCGGTCTCGGACATCACCGCCGGGCACGCGGCGGGAGCCGCCGGAACCGCGGCCTACGCGGAACTGCGCGCGGCCGTCGAGGCCACCGTCGCCGACCGGGACGGAGCCTCACTCCTGGTCGCGGCCGCGGCCGGACACCTCTCGGTGCCCGAAGTGGCTTCAAACGCCGCCGTGTTGATGTTCGGCGGCATCGAGACCACCGAAGCGATGATCACCAACGCGCTGCTGCACCTGCTCCAACACCCCGACCAACTCGCCCTCGTCCGGGCCGACATGGGCCTGCTGGACGGCGCGATCGAGGAATCGCTGCGCCTCGAACCCGGCGCGGCCGTCGTGGACCGCTACGCCACCCGGGACACTGTCCTCGGCCCGGCCGCGATCCGCGAGGGCGACCTGGTCACGGTCTCCCTCACCGGTGCCAACCGCGACCCGGCGGTCTTCCCCGACCCCGACCGCTTCGACGTCCGCCGCGAGAACGCACGCCTCCAACTCGCCTTCGCCCACGGCCCGCACTACTGCCTCGCCGCGCACCTCGCCCGCCTGGAGACCCGGATCGCGCTCCACCACCTGCTCGACCGCCTCCCGTCCCTGCGCCTCGACCCGGACCACCCGACCGCCCCGCACGGACTGGTCTTCCGCAAGCCGCCGACACTCCACGTGCGGTGGGACACCGCGACCTGACGCGGGTGAGCTCATGGAGTGACGGTCCGTCAGGAGTCCTTCACTCGCGGCCCACTTGGCGCTCCATGACCTCCACCAGGCGCCCCAGCGCGTTCAGTACCTGGTCCCGGTCATTGCCCAGGCCCGCCAACAGCTGCACCTCGGCTGCGAGTTGGCGGGGGAACAGGTCGTCCACGGCCTTGGCCCCGGCCGGGGTGATGGTCACCAGCGCGGCCCGCCGGTCCGCCGGATTCGGGGTACGGGCGATGAAACCGCGCTTCTCCAGCTTGCCCAGGGCCTTGCTGACCCCCGCGCGGGACAGGCCCAGCCACTCCGCGAGACGGCGGGCGATCACCGGTTCGGTGGCGTGGCGCAGCGGGATCAGCATGTCGACCTCCGGTGCGGTGAGCGCGGCGCCCGCGTAGAGGGGTTCCACCGCCCGGTTCAGGAGTCCGGTGGCGTGCTTGAGCAGGCCGATCAGCTCCATGGGGGAGGTGTCGAGGCCGGGGTTGTGCTCGGTCCACTGCGTGCGGACGTAGATGGGGGAGAGGGACATGCGGCTCGTCTTCTCGCTTCCGGGACTTCGGGGATTCCAGGGATTTCGATCGGACCTTCAGGGGCTTCAGTGTCGGTCCTTCATGGTCCTTCGCGGTCCTTCACCGATCCGTCATTGTTAACCGGTGAACCATCGGTTACCGTTATGGTCATGGTATCGCCGTCCCCCTCCCGTTCCGCCGCCGCGCACCCCGCCGCACCGGCCGACTCCACCGACCCCTCGCGGCGCGCCGCCGTCGCCCTGGTCGCCGTCCTCGCCGCACTCACCGCGGTCGCCCCGCTCGCGACCGACATGTACGTGCCCGGTTTCCCCGCCATGGGCGACGCGCTCGGCGCGAGCAGCTCGGCCGTCCAGCTGACGATGACCGCGTTCCTCGCCGGACTCGTCGTCGGACAACTGCTCATCGGCCCGATCAGCGACAGCCTCGGCCGCCGCGGACTGCTGCTGTCCGGGACGGCCGCCTTCACGGTCTTCTCCGTCGCCTGCGCCCTCGCACCCAATGTCGGTCTGCTCGCCGGCGCCCGGTTCCTCCAGGGCCTGGCGGGCGCGGCCGGGATGGTGCTGGCCCGCGCCGTGCTCACCGACCGCTTCCACGGCGCCGAACTGCCGCGCTACTTCGCGGTGCTCTCCCAGATCATGGGCGTCGCGCCGGTCGTCGCGCCGGTCCTCGGCGGGGCGATCCTGGCCGTGTCGACCTGGCGCGCGGTGTTCGTCGTACTGACCGTGATGGGCGGGCTGTTGCTGCTGGGCGTCCTCCGCAAGGTCCCGGAGACCCTGCCGCCGGAGCGACGGCATGCCGGCGGGATCACGAACACCTTCCGCGCGATGGGCGCGCTGCTCGGCCGGCGTACGTTCATGGGCTACGTCCTCGTCCTCGCGTTCATCTCGGCGGCGCTGTTCGCCTACATCAGCGGCTCCAGCTTCGTCTTCGAGAACCTGCACGGGGTGTCGGCCACGACGTACTCCCTCATCTTCGCGAGCAACGCCGTCGCGATGCTGATCGCCGGCGCCGCCTTCTCCCAACTCGCCGGACGCGTACGGCTGAACAGCCTGCTCGTGGCGGCGGTCGCCGTCGCCGGGGTCGGTGCCCTCACGCAGGTCCTGCTGGTGCTGACGGTGGGGGAGACCCTCGCCGGTACCTGGATCAGCCTGTTCGTCACGGCCGGCGGTATCGGCATGGTCTTCCCGTCGACCCTCAGCATCGGCCAGGCCCTCGGCCGCAGCGCCCCCGGCGCGGCCTCCGCCCTCCTCGGCGGTCTGCAGTTCCTGTTCGGCGCCCTCGCCGCGCCGCTGGTCGGGCTGTTCGGGGAGGACAGTTCGCTGCCGATGGCGGTGATCATGCTGATCGCCGTGGCGGCGGCGGGAGTTGCGCTGGTGGGGCTGGCCAGGCCTTGGGAGGGGCGGGGGGAGCCGACGGCGACGGAGGCGTAGCGGACGACCCGTCCGGAGTTCCCGCGAGTTCCCTCGATTTCCCGGGAATTCCCGCGCAAATGTGCACTGGTTGTGCACTGGGTGCGGCGTGGGGGAGGACCGGGTGACCGGGCGGGACGGGCCCCGCGAGTTGCATACCGCTCGCCGGTCGTTCGATGTCGAGTCGTGGATGAGGCCGCTGTGCGCGTTGGTTGTGGCAGGAGTTGCCGCCTACGCGTCGTATGTCCATCAGCGGTCGTTCGCTCTGTGGGGCGGGGCGGGGCGGGGCGGACACACGGTGAGCGCCTCGTTGTGGCCGTTGTCGAACTGGCCATGGGCGTAGCGGTTCGCCTCTCGCCGTGGGGGGTCCGTAGGGTGAAGCGAAGGTTGATGCGCTCGGTGTCCCCTCCGACCCACCGTAGCCACTCGCGTTGTTCGGATTGGCGAAGCTGCCGGGCCAGCGTTGCTGCGGCAGCCCTGGCCGCAGCCGTGTCGTCCGGAGGCTGCGTCATCGCGCTCACTGCGGCCGGAATGCCGGTGACGGCCACCACCAGGCTCGCCACAGCGACCGGGAAGCCCAGCAGTGTGACGGAGTCGAGCGCCGATCCTCCCTCTATCAGGACCCACAACATCAGGTCTGGATGGTGTCCCACCACGTGGTGCAGCAGCGATCTTTGCGTAGCCCCTGGTCGTGGGGCGGCGAGCATCGCCCGGCGCCGGGCAACTCGTCCGAGCGAGGAATGCCTCACCCCGACCGACGAGGAATGGAACGAGTTCCTGGGCCACTTCGAGCCCCGGAAGCTCTCCCCCGGCACCTGTAGAAGGGCCTTCGGAACCGCATGCATCCACGAACACGCATGCATCCGCTGCCCCAGGCAGGCTCCGTGTCGACTCGGCCCAGAAACGCCGACTGATCGAGATCAGGAACAACCTCCGTAATCGGATCTCAGAAGCTGAACACGAGGGCTGGCTCGGCGAGTTCGGGGGGCTCTGGGTCAGTGTGACCACGGCCGGACCGAGAGACCGCAGCCCGTTTGTAGTCCGTCTATGAACGCGGGCCCCCGGACCACTCAACAACCTCACATTGCCAGCGGAAAGGAAGACCGCGCCTCGGAGAGCTGCCATGCTCGCAACCCCCGAAGGAGGTGGCTGTGACCTCGACCGCGGAAACTCTGGGATCGTCCGCGCCCGTCGCGCGCACAACAGTGGCACGTCTCGCGGACCTCGCTGCCCGACAGCAGCAGGCCCTGGCGGGTGGTTCCGTCTCGGCCGTCGCCCGGCAGACGGCGCGTGGTCGGCTCACAGCCCGTGAACGCGTCGCCCGGTTGCTGGACCAGGGTTCCTTCGTCGAGACCGGCGGGTTGGTGCGCGCCCGCAGCGGCACCGACGACGCGGCGTACGGAGACGGTGTGGTCACCGGTTCCGGCACCGTCGGTGGGCGTCAGGTGTGCGTCTTCGCGCAGGACGCGACCGTCCACGGCGGCAGCATGGGCGAGGCGTGCGGGGAGAAGGTCGTCGGCACGATGGACCTCGCTCTGAAGATCGGCTGCCCGGTCATCGGCCTCAACGACTCCGGCGGCGCCCGCATCCAGGAGGGCGTCTCCTCGCTCGCCCTCTACGCCGAACTGGCCCACCGCAACGTCCAGGCCTCGGGGGTCATCCCGCAGATCTCCGTGATCATGGGCCCGTGCGCGGGCGGTGCCGCCTATTCGCCGGCCATGACCGACTTCACCGTGATGGTCGACGGCACCTCGCACATGTTCGTCACCGGCCCGGACGTCATCGAGGCCGTGACGGGGGAGCGTACGACGGCCGAGGAACTGGGCGGTGCCCGCGCCAGCAACTCGGGGAACGGCAACGCCCATTTCCTCGCCGAGGACGAGGACGACGCCCTGGACCTCGTCCGGGTCCTGCTCGGCTACCTGCCGGCGAACAACCGCGACAGCCCGCCCGAGTACGCCTTCACACCCCGCACCCTCGAACCCACCCCCGACGACCTGCGCCTGGACGGTCTCATCCCCGACCGGCCCGAGACGGCGTACGACATGCGCGAGATCCTGCGCACGGTCGTCGACGACGGCGAACTGCTCCAGGTGCACGAGCTGTTCGCACCCAACATCCTCTGCGCGCTGGCCCGTATCGAGGGCCGTTCCGTCGGAGTCGTCGCCAACCAGCCCATGCACAGCGCTGGTGCGCTGGACATCGACGCCTCCGAGAAGGCGGCGCGCTTCGTCCGCTTCTGCGACGCGTTCGGCATTCCGCTGCTGACCTTCGCCGACGTGCCCGGCTACCTCTCGGGCACCCAGCAGGAGCAGACCGGCATCATCCGGCGCGGCGCCAAACTGCTGTACGCCTACGCCGAGGCCACCGTGCCCAAGGTCACCGTCGTGGTCCGCAAGGCCTACGGCGGCGGATACGCCGTCATGGGCTCCAAACACTTGGGCGCCGACGTCAACCTCGCCTGGCCCAGCGCCAGGATCGCCGTGATGGGGTCCGAGGGCGCGGTCACCGTCCTGCACCGGCGCGAACTCGCAGCAGCGGCCGTGGTCGGCGAGCAGACCGCGGTGGACTTGAGGGCGAAGCTCGTGGCGGAGTACGAGACGGCCTGGGCCACCCCCTACGCGGCTGCCGCGCGCGGCTACATCGACGCCGTCATCGCGCCGAGCACCACCCGGGCGCACATCACCCGGGCCCTGCACACGCTGCGCACCAAACGTGCCGCCGTCCCCGACCGGCGGCACGGCAACATCCCGCTGTGAGTGAAGCGAAGCCCTGACCGCATCACTCCGGACGCGGACACCACCTGTGACGTGAGGAGTTCCCCCATGCCCGCGCGCGCCCTTCCGCATGCCCCCGGCACGACCTCAGCAGCACCGGACCGTCCGACCACGCTCCCCGCCTACCTCGCACACTGGGCCCAACACGCCCCCATCCGGCCCGCGTTCACCTTTGTCGACCACACTTCCTCCGGGGTACGGGGCAGCCACCGCACCCTCACCTGGCAGCGCGTCGACGTACGGACCCGGGCGGTCGCCGCCCGGCTCGCGGACACCGTGGCTCCCGGCGAGCGCGTCGCCGTGCTCTGTCCCCAGGGCACCGAATACGTCATCGGCTTTCTCGCCGCGCTGACCGCCGGCACCGTCGCCGTACCGATGTTCACCCCCGACCTGCCAGGACACGGCGACCGCCTGGCCGGAGTCCTGGACGACGCGCAGCCCTCGGCCGTCCTCACCACCAGCGCCGCGGCCGAGACCGTAGGCACCTTCCTGGACGCGCACGGCCTGCGCCACCGCCTGATCGTCACCGACTTCGTCTCCGACGACCAGGCCGACGCGTGGCAGCCGCCCGCTCTGGACGAACAGTCGACCGCCTACCTCCAATACAGCTCCGGATCGACCCGGTTCCCCACCGGGGTCGAGATCTCGCACGCGAACGTCGTCGCCAACGCCGGCCAGGCGCTCACCGCGTACGGCGCCGACGACCGTCGCCTCACCATGGTCGGCTGGCTGCCGCTCTACCACGACATGGGACTGGTGCTCAGCGTCGCCACTCCCGTCGTACGCGGACTGCTGTCCGTCCTGATGGATCCCCTCGCCTTCCTCCAACGGCCCGCCCGCTGGCTGCACTTGATGTCCGAGCACCCCAACGTCCTCAGCGCCGCACCGAACTTCGCGTACGACTACTGCGCGGCCGTCGTCGCCGAGAAGGACAAGGCCGGGCTCCGGCTGGACCGGGTCGCCGCGCTCGTCAACGGCAGCGAGCCGGTACGGCCCGAAACCGCCGATCGCTTCGGCGCCGCCTTCGCCGGACACGGACTTCCGGCCGACGTGCACTGCCCGTCCTACGGGCTCGCCGAAGCCACCGTCTTCGTCAGCGCACACCGGCCCGGACAGCCGTTGCGCCGATACGCCCTGGACCGCGAGGCCCTGGCGGCCGGCAAGGCCCTGCCCGTGCCACCCGGTGACCCCGCCGCCGTTCTGCTCGCCGCCTGCGGTGAACCCGTCGGGCAGGCCGTGCGCATCGTCGATCCCGTCACCGCCACCGTCCTGCCCGCGGGGGAGGTGGGCGAGATCTGGGTGCAGGGACCGAACATCGCGCGTGGCTACCTGGAGCACGGCCCGCAGACCCGCAAGACCTTCCAGGCCCGACTCGCGCACACCCCCGGCCACTGGCTGCGCACCGGCGACCTCGGCACGGTGCTCGACGGTCAACTCCTGGTCAGCGGGCGGCTGAAGGACCTGATCATCGTCGACGGACGCAACCACTACCCGCAGGACATCGAGAACACCGCACAAGCTGCCCACCTGGCGATACGCCCCGACCGCCTGGCGGCCTTCGCGGTGCCCGCCGGGCACGTCCCCGGCGCCGGAGCCACCATCGCGGCGGAGGGCGCCGTGATCGTCGCGGAGCATGTTCGCGGTCTGGACGCACCCGCCCGCGCCCCG
>NZ_JAWOAI010000426.1:0-8867 GCF_033194735.1 Streptomyces sp. W16 | reverse complement strand
GCTGCGGGCCGTACTGGCGGCCTCGGTGCTCGTGGCGTCCGCAACGGCCGCCGCCGCCCCGGTCCGGGCGGACGGCAAGCCCCGGCCCCGGGCCGTCGACGATCTCGCGCGGTACGTCAACCCGTTCGTCGGCACCGCCCCCGGCGGCCCCGACTTCGGACACGGCGGCGGCGCGGGCAACACCTTCCCGGGAGCCTCGGCCCCGCTGGGCGGGATGCAGTGGAGCCCCGACACGGTGACCTACCAGCACGGCGGCTACTCCTACGGCGACAACCGCATCCGCGGCTTCAGCCTCGCGCACATCTCCGGAGCCGGCTGCGCCGCCTACGGCAACGTGCCCTTCATGCCCACCCAGGAGATCGCGCCCCCGGCCTACTCCACCTTCTCGCACGCCAACGAGCAGGCGGCGCCCGGCAGTTACCACGTCACCTTCGACAACGGCATCGGCACCGACCTCACCACCACCCAGCGCTCGGGCATCGCCCGCTTCACCTACCCGGCGGCCGACACCCGCCCCGCCGCGGTGAGCATCGACGCGGCCAAGGCGTTCACCGCGGCAACCGGATCGGTCGACATCGGTACCGACACCCTGTCCGGCTACAGCGACAGCGGCGCCTTCTGCAAGTCCAAGAACCGCTACCGGCTCTACTTCCACGCCACCTTCGACCAGCCCTTCGCCAAGTCCGCCCACCCGGACGGCAAAGCCGGCGCGGCCATGGTCACCTTCGCCCCCGACGTGCGCACCGTGACCGCCCGGGTCGGCGTCTCCTTCGTCGACGTCGAGGGCGCCCGACGCAACGCGCTCACCGAGCAGGCTGCGCAGTCGTACGACACCGTCCGGCAGGCCGTCCGCGCCGACTGGAACACGTGGCTGAACCGCGTCACCGTCGGCGGCGGCACGGACGCCCAGCGCCGGGTCTTCTACACCGCGCTCTACCACGCCCTCCTGCACCCCAGCGTCTTCAGCGACACCGACGGCCGCTACACCGGCATGGACGGGCTCGTCCACCGCACCCGCACCGGGCATGTGCAGTACGCGAACTTCTCCGGCTGGGACGTCTACCGCTGCCAGGTCCAGCTGCTGGCGCTGCTCGCCCCGCGCGAGGCCTCCGACATCGCGCAGTCCGTCCTCAACCAGGGCCTCCAGGCCGGGTACTTCGACCGCTGGACCCTCGCGAACGGTGGCAGCGGCGTCATGGTCGGCGATCCGCTGCCCGCCATCGCGTCCGCGATCCACGCCTTCGGCGGCACCGACTTCGATGCCGACGTCCTGCTGCGCACGGCCCTCGCGGACCGCCAGGACGACCGTCAGCGCCCGGGACACGTGCAGTACGACACCCTCGGCTACGTCCCCGCCGGCACCAAGGGGGTGTGGGGTTCGGTCTCCACCACCCTCGAATACGCCGTCGCCGACTACGCGCTGGCCCAACTCGCGCACAGGCTGGGGGACTTGACCGCCTACAACACCTTGCTGCGTGCTTCCGGCAACTGGCGCAACCTCTTCAATCCCGCCACCGGATACCTCCAGTCCCGCGCCGCCGACGGCACCTGGCCGGCCTTCACCCCGGCGCAGAAGACGGAGTACGTGGAGGGCAACGCGGCCCAGTACACCTGGATGGTGCCGCAGGATCTGCCCGGACTGTTCGCGGCCATGGGCGGCGACGCCGCCGTCACCACCCGCCTCGACACCTTCTTCACCAGCCTCAACGCGGGTGCCTCGGAGCCCTACGCCTACCTCGGCAACGAGCCCTCCTTCGGCACCCCTTGGGCGTACACCCACGTCGGCCGCACCGACCGGGCCGGGGCCGTCGTCCAGCGCGCGCTGTCCACGCTGTTCAGTGACGCACCCGGTGGCCTCGTCGGCAACGACGACCTCGGCGCCATGTCCTCCTGGGCGGTGTGGGCGAGCCTCGGCCTCTACCCCGAGGTCCCCGGCACCGCCCAACTCACCCGCACCGCACCCCTGTTCACCACCGCCACCGTCCACCGGGGTGACGGCACCTCGCTCACGGTCGGCGCCGCGTCGCCCAAGCACGCACCCCGGCAGTCGCCCAGGCACTCACTCCGGTAGCGGGCTCCGCACGCGGCGGGCCGCGGGTCCGGGAGCGGCCGTCACCTCGGTCGGTGCGAGTGCGCCGTGCGGTCCGTCGCACTCCACCACCACCCGTACCGGCGCGCCGCACGCGGTGTGCCGGACGTCCAGGACCTGGCCCTCGGGGTCGGCCGCATATGTCTCACCCCACTGCCGCAGGGCCATGAGGATCGGCCACAGATCGCGGCCCTTTCCCGTCAGCCGGTACTCGTTGCGCGTCCGGCTCCCCGCCTGCTGGTAGGGCACGGTCGTCAGGATGCCGGCCGCGACCAGCTTGCGGAGCCGGTCGGACAGCACCGCGTCCGAGAGCCCGATATGACGCCTGAAGTCGTCGAAACGGCGGACCCTGATGAAGGCGTCCCGCAGGATCAGCAGGGTCCACTTCTCGCCGACGAGATCGAGCGTGCTCTGGACCGGACAGTTCTCCGTGCTCACATCGAGCCATTCCATGCCGCCACCATAGCCAGCTGGCTCTGTCATTGACAGTCAGCTGCGACTGGATCTAGCTTCTATTGAAGAAGCCAGCTGAGGAGGCACTACCGCATGGGACGGTCACGTACGTACGAGTGGCAGGATCCGGGGATCTCGGCAGCCGCCGTAGGAAAGACCACGGGTCTGGAATTCCTGCGGGAAGTGCTCGCCGGACGGCTCCCCGCGGCGCCCGTCGGCGCCACCATGAACTTCACCGTCGACGAGGTGGAGTACGGGCGCGCGGTGTTCTCCCTGATTCCGGGGGAGGAGCACTACAACCCCATCGGCAGCGTGCACGGCGGGGTCTTCGCCACCCTGCTCGACTCGGCGGCCGGCTGCGCGGTGCAGTCGACGCTCCCGGAGGGCATGGGCTACACGTCGCTCGACCTGTCCGTGAAGTTCCTGCGACCGGTCACCGCCGACACCGGGCGGATCCGCGCCGTCGGCACCGTCCTCAACGGCGGACGACGCACCGCGCTCGCCCAGGCCGAACTGCTCGACGAGAAGGACCGGCTGCTCGCCCACGCCACCAGCAGCTGCCTGCTGTTTCCCGTCCCCTGACCGTCCCCTGACCGGAAACAGTCGTGGAAGAGGAGTCCGCCTGTCCCCCGCGCAGGCGGATCCGTACCGTCAACTCCCTTGATCCTCACGGTCTCAGGCCTTGCCGGCGCGCTGTGAAGTCTGCCGCAAGTCGCTGCACGAACGGGATCCCGCGCGGTTGTGGCCGCTGGTCGCCGCGGCGCTGCCGGGCCTGTGCGGGGGCGAGGCGCTGATCTACAAGCTCGACGAGTGGACGGACCGGAGCGGCGCGATGGGGCTCTCGCCCGCCGCCGCGGCACACTTCGGGCGGATCGACGACGAGGCGATGACGGTGCTGCGCCGGGGCTGTCCCTTCGCGGACCACTACTTCACGGCCGGGGCCGTCCGCCGCCCCGGAACCGCCCACCGGGTGGCCGGGAAGGGGTGGGCGGACAGCCGCACCGCGGGCACGATCAGCCGCCTGATGGACGCCGACCACGTCCTGGCCAACCCGCTGCCGGGCACGGCCACCCCGGTCACCGGCGCCCTCGTCTACCGGGCCGGCTCCGACTTCACCGAGGACCACGTCCGGGCCGCCGAGCTGATCCAGCCCCTGCTGGCCGGCGTGGAACAGCAGCGGCAACTCCTCGAACGCCGGCACGCCACCCGGACACCGCCCGAGATACCCGAGGACTGCCGCCTCACCCCCCGCCAGGTCACCGTCCTGCTGCTCCTCGCCGACGCCCTCACCGCCTCGGCCATCGCCCACCGCCTGGGCATCTCCGTGCGTACGGTCCACAAGCACGTCGAGAGCCTGTACCGGAAACTGGGCACACGCGACCGGGTGAGTACGGTGCTACGGGCGCAGGAGATCGGCCTGCTCCCACCCCGCACGGGACGCTGACCGCCCGAGCCGCCGCACCGACAGGAGCTCACCTTCGTGACGTACGACATCACCGCCCTGCGCGCGCAGTTCCCCGCCCTGAGCACCGGGACCGCCCACTTCGACGGCCCCGGCGGCACCCAGACACCCCGGCCGGTCATCGAGGCCATCACCCGGGCGCTCTCGAACCCCCTGTCCAACCGCGGCCAGGTGACGGCGGGGGAGCGCAACGCCGACACCATCGTCACCGGCGCCCGCGAGGCCATGGCCGACCTCCTCGGCGCGCACCCCTCCGGCATCGTCTTCGGCCGCAGCGCCACCCAGCTCACCTACGACCTCGCCCGCACCCTCGCCACGACGTGGGCGCCCGGTGACGAGGTCGTCGTCACCCGCCTCGACCACGACGCCAACATCCGCCCCTGGATCCAGGCGGCCGAGCTGGCCGGCGCCACCGTCCGCTGGGCGGACTTCGACCCGGCGACCGGTGAACTGACCCTCGACCACCTCCGCGCCACCCTCTCCGACCGCACCCGGCTGGTCGCCGTCACGGCCGCCTCCAACCTGATCGGCACCCGGCCCGCGATCCCCGAGATGGCCCGCCTCGCCCACGAGGTGGGAGCGCTGTTCCACGTCGACGGCGTCCACTACACCGCGCACGCCCTGGTCGACCTCGGGCAACTCGGCGCCGACTTCTTCGTGTGCTCGCCGTACAAGTTCCTCGGCCCGCACCTCGGCGTCCTCGCCGCCCGGCCCGAACTGCTGGAGACCCTACGGCCGGACAAGCTCCTCCCCTCCTCCGACGCCGTCCCCGAACGCTTTGAACTCGGCACCCTGCCCTACGAGTTGCTCGCCGGGACCAGCGCGGCGGTCGACGTCCTCGCGGGCCTCGACGCGGGGGCCACCGGGAGCCGCCGAGAGCGGTTGACGGCCAGTCTCGCCGCGCTCCACCGACACGAGGAAGTCCTGCGCACGAGCATCGACCTGGGACTCGCCGCCCTGGACGGCATCACCGTCCACTCCAAGGCGGCCGAGCGCACACCCACCGTGCTCCTCACCTTCGACGAGGCCCTTGGCGCGCACGGCACGCAGGACGCCTCCCGCTTCCTCGCGGAACGCCACGTCCACGCACCCTCCGGCTCCTTCTACGCCATCGAGGCCTCCCGCCGGCTCGGCCTGGGCGACTCCGGCGGCCTGCGCATCGGCCTCGCGCCCTACACCGACACCGAGGACGTCGACCGACTCCTGACCGGACTGGAACTGTTCTTGAAGCGGCCGTAGGGATGACGGAAAAAAGAAGTGCCCATTGACGGGTTAATGATGGATTCGACCCCTTCAGCAATGCCCCGCGCCGCGCCTACTGTTACGTCCAGGTGAACGGCCTGGTCGTCGGCCCGCAGTGCGGCATCGGCTTCGAGATCCACGGCACCGACGGCTCGGTCACCCGGCAGCCGGTGCCCGCGGTGCAGGGCGCGAACTTCGGTCGTACGGTGCGGAGTTGATGGTATGACCGAGCATGCCGTAGTGGCCCTCGGGCCCGTCGATACCGGTCGCCGACCCCGACTGGAAACTCAGAAAGGCCACAGCATGACCACCTCCCCCCTGAACAGGATCGCCGGTGCCCCCATCTCGTGGGGCGTCTGCGAAGTACCCGGCTGGGGCTACCAGTTGACGCCCGAGAGGGTGCTGAACGAGATGCGCGAGGTCGGTCTGGCCGCCACCGAGTTCGGGCCCGAGGGCTTCCTTCCCGCCGCGCCGGACGCCATGGCCCGCACCCTCGCCGACCACGACCTGCACGCGGTCGGCGGCTTCACCCCGCTGCTGCTGCACGTGCCCGGCCACGACCCGCTGCCCGAGGCCGAACAGCTCCTGGCGGGCTACGACGCCTCGAAGGCGGAGGTGCTGGTCCTGTCGGCCGTCACCGGCCAGGAGGGCTACGACTCGCGCCCCGAACTCGACGCCGACGGCTGGAAGTTGCTGCTGTCCAACCTCGACCGGCTCGCCTCGCTCGCCGCCGAACGCGGAGTGCGGGCCGTCCTGCACCCGCACGTCGGCACGATGATCGAGAACGGCGACGAGGTCCGGCGCGTCCTGGAGCACTCGGCGATCTCCCTCTGCCTCGACACCGGCCACCTCCTCATCGGCGGCACCGACCCGGCCGAACTCGCCCGGCAGGCGCCCGAGCGGATCGCCCACACCCACATGAAGGACGTGGACGCCTCCCTCGCCGCCAAGGTCCAGGACGGACAGCTCAGCTACACCGACGCCGTCCGCAAGGGCATGTACCGCCCGCTGGGCGCCGGAGACGTGGATGTGGAGGCCATCGTCACCCACCTGAGCGCCCGCGGCTACGACGGCTGGTACGTACTGGAACAGGACACCATCCTCACCGAGGAGCCCAAGGCGAAGGGCCCGGTCGAGGACGTGTGGGCCAGCGCCGAGCATCTGCGCACGGTACTGCGCGGCGTCGCGTAGCCGAATGCGGGCCTGATGTGCTTTTGATGTGTTCCGAGGGATTGACCGATGCACCAAGGCCATTTCAGAATGCCGGAGCGATCGGGCGCCGCGTCTTTTCCGAACATGAGGAATCCAGGAAACAGAAATGACCTCCGACGAATTTCTGGCCACTTGTTGGACGACGGCAGGCGACACCGCTCCGGATGAGGAGGACCAGCGCAGTCCGCTGAACCTGCGGGAACGGGTGGAAGCGGCGCGCGAAGCCGGATTCACCGCCTTCGGACTGTTGTACGCGGACCTGGTGGAAGCCGAGCGCGAGTACGGAATGGCCGGCATCCGGTCGCTCTTCGCGGACAACGGGATCAGCCACGTCGAGTTGGAGCTGCTGACCGACTGGTGGGCGGACGGACCCCGGCGCGCCGCGTCGGACGAGGCCCGGGCCGGCTTGCTGAAGGCCATCGAGGCGCTCGGCGCCCGTACCTTCAAGATCGGCCCCGACGTGGCGGACGAACCCTGGGAACTCGACGTCTGGGCAAAGGAGTTCGCCGTACTGGCGGCGCAGGCCGACGGGGTCGGCGCCCGGCTCGGCGTCGAGCCGCTGCCCTGGTCCAACCTGAAGACCGTGCACGACGGACTACGGCTCGTCGAGGCCGCCGGTCACCCGGCGGGCGGCCTCATCATCGACATCTGGCACACCGAGCGCGCCCACACCCCGCCCGCAGAACTGGCGGAGGTGCCCGGCTCGCGGATCGTGGGCGTGGAACTCAACGACGCCGACAGTGCCGTCGTCGGCACGCTCTTCGAGGACACCGTCCACCGCCGACGTCTGTGCGGCGAGGGCTCGTTCGACCTGCCCGGGGTCATCGCCGCGCTCCGCACGGCCGGCTTCCGCGGCCCGTGGGGCGTGGAGATCCTCTCCGACACGCACCGCGCGCTGCCGGTGCGGGAGGCCGCCGCTGCGGCATATCGGAGTGCCGCGGCACTCGTGAACTAAAAAAGGCCACAGGGGTGGCGGGAACGAAACCACGGTCGTTCTCGCCGCCCCTGTTTTCATTTCCATTTCGATGTACGAGGCACGTTTTGGCCGGCGCCGAGAAATTGTTCAGACATCTTGGCGTGATGGATAAATGATGTCATTACAAGCGTTGACCCTCGGGGTGGCGTGACGGTTCTATCTCGGCATAAGCAACAGCCGTGTTAACGGCATGTGATCCGCTGCAGCACAGTGAGGTGCCGGAAAGATGGACCGTACATCCCACCCCCGCTCCCGCAGAATCGTCCCCGTCGTCGCCGCGGCTGCGGCCGCCGCACTGCTTGTGGCGGGCTGCTCCAGCAGCTCCGGCGGCAAGCAGTCCGATGACAGCGGGGCCGGTGTCTCGGCAGGCAAGGCCACCACGCCCCGTATGACGGTCGCGATGATCACGCACGCGGCCCCCGGTGACACCTTCTGGGACACGATCCGCAAGGGCGCCCAGGCCGCCGCGGCCAAGGACAACGTCAAGCTCGTCTACTCCAGCGACCCCAACGGGCCCAACCAGTCCAACCTGGTGCAGAACGCGATCGACCAGAAGGTCGACGGCATCGCGGTCACCCTCGCCAAGCCCGACGCCATGAAGTCCGTGGTAGCCACGGCCGAGAAGGCCGGCATCCCGGTCGTCGGCTTCAACACCGGCGTGCAGGACTGGAAGAAGCAGGGCCTCCTCGAATACTTCGGCCAGGACGAGAGCATCGCCGGCGAGGCATTCGGCCGCAAACTCAACGCGGCCGGAGCCAAGCACACCATCTGCGTGATCATGGAACAGGGGCAGGTGGCCCTGGAGGCCCGCTGCGCCGGCGTGAAGAAGACCTTCACCGGCAAGACCGACATCCTCTACGTCAACGGCACGGACATGCCGTCGGTGAAGTCGACGATCAGTGCCAAGCTCACGCAGGACAAGACCATCGACTACGTGACGACGCTCGGCGCCCCGTTCGCGATGACCGCCATCCAGTCCATCGCCGATGCCGGCAGCAAGGCCAAGCTCGCCACCTTCGACCTCAACAAGGACGCGGTCGGCGCCATCAAGTCCGGCAAGATCCAGTGGGCCATCGACCAGCAGCCGTACCTCCAGGGCTACTTGGCGGTCGACTCGCTGTGGCTGTACAAGACGAACGGCAACTACAGCGGCGGCGGTCAGGAGCCCGTGCTGACCGGCCCGGCCTTCGTCGACAAGACCAACGTCGCGAAGGTCGCCGAGTTCGCCGCCAAGGGAACACGGTGACGCCCAGGACCCAGATCACGGCCCAGCCGGCGACGGACTCCCCGTCGCCGGCTGGGCCGTGCCCAGCACACCGATCCGCAGCGGTTCGTCCGTCGTCATGCGCGTACCTCTTCGAGTCGTACCGGGCTCCTTATGCCGGGGTGCGGCTCAGTCCTGGCCGCCGAAGACGTTCTGGTCCCAGTCGATG
>NZ_JAWOAI010000425.1:0-8901 GCF_033194735.1 Streptomyces sp. W16 | reverse complement strand
CTGCCCCGAGCACCCCCTCGCCGGGCGCGCCCTGCCACGACACCGTCGCCGCCGTCGTCGGGCAGTGGCAGGCCGTGCACCCCGAGCTCGACACCGGGCCGATGGAGATCATCGGCCGGATCAACCGGTGTGCCGCCCTGCTGCAGCAGGCCGAGGACGCGCCGTTGCGCCGGGCCGGGCTCAGCCGTCCCGAGTTCGACCTGCTCGGCGCGCTCCGCCGCACCGGGCACGAGCTGACGCCGAGCGAGCTGACCCGGGAGACGTTTTCCTCGGGTGCCGCCGTCACCAAGCGCCTCAAGCAGCTGACCGAACGCGGCCTGGTCGAGCGCCGCGGCGACACCCGCGACCGCCGCGTCGCGCACGTCCGTCTGACGGACACCGGCCGCGAGCTCGTCGACGCGATCCTGCCCGAGCAGCTCGCCTACGAGACCACCGTGCTCGCGGGTCTGGACACCCCCGGACAGGGCGAACTGGCCACCTTGCTCGGCGAGTTGCTGGTCCAGCTGGAAGGCAGGATGGGAGTGCTGCGCGTCTGAGCCGCCGTGGGCGAGCGGTGGCTGACCGTTGACGCGAGCCGGGTGATCTCCCTACGTTCGACCAGGTCGGTTCGGGACGCCGACTGGCGTACGACATGTCGAACAAGGGATTGATGCCGTGGCAGCCGAAGCCTCCGCCGCCCCCACCTCTGGGAAGCTCACCATCGACCTCGGCACCGACACGGGCCCCTTCCACGGAGGCGCGAGCGGCACGCTCTACGGTCTCTACGGCGACGGTGTCCCCAGCCGCAACGTCGTCGAGGGCATGTACGTCCGCACGGTCTCCACCAAGGCCCAGGACGGCACCCAGCACCCGGGCGCCGACGCCCTGGAGATGCTGCGCCCCTTCGTCGAGGCGGGCGGCAAGGACGTCTACGTCTACCTGACCGACATCTACCGAGGCTTCCCCTACGAATGGCCCGGCGCCACCGGACCCGAGCGCCTCGCCGACTTCACCTCGCGCGTCCGCAGGCACGTCGAACAGGTACTGACCCTCGGCGCGTACCGGTCCCATGTCGTGTACGTCCCGTTCAACGAGCCCGAGGGCAACATGTTCGGCACGGGGGAGTGGAGCTACGACGGGACCTCCTGGCGCACCGACCCGCGTGCCTACTTCGCCGCCTGGCGGGACATCCACCGCCTGATCAAGGACCTCGACCCCGGCGCCCGCATCGCCGGCCCCAACACCTGCGAACTGTACGACGAGGTCAAGGGCTTCCTGGAGTTCGCCAAGGCCGAGGGCGTACTGCCCGACGTCGTCACCTGGCACGAACTGTCCTCGCCGGACGAGATCCGCACGAACGTCGCTAAGTACCGTGCCCTGGAACGGGAGTTGGGAATCGGCCCGCTCCCCGTCAACATCAACGAGTACGCCCACAACTACCACTTGTCCGTCCCGGGGCAGATGATCCAGTGGATCGCCGCGATCGAGGAGTCCAAGGTCGACGCCGACATGGCGTACTGGAACATCGACGGCAACCTCAACGACTCGGCGGTCGAGGCGAACAAGGGCAACGGACAGTGGTGGCTGTTCAACGCCTACGGCCAGTTCACGGGCAACACCGTCCGGGTCACCGCGCCCCACCCGAACGTGCAGTACACGCTCCAGGGCGTCGCCGCGCTCGACCGGGGCAAGCGGCAGGCGCGGGCGCTGTTCGGCGGCGCGGGCGGTTCGGTGGACGTGGTGTTCGAGCACGTCGACCCAGAGGTCTTCGGTACGACCGTTCACGCGCGGCTCCTGGAGATCCCCTGGACGGGCCAAGTCGGCGCCGCCGAACAGCCGTTGCGGCTCGCCGACCGTGAACTCCCGGTCGTGGACGGGAAAGTGACGCTGCGTCTGACGGACCTGGAGGAGATGTCGGCCTACCAGGTGATCCTGTCCCCGGGCGGCCTGGGTGCCGTGGCGCTGCCGCCCTCGGTCCGCTGGCGGCGGACGTACCAGGCCGAGGACGCGACCTACCTCGGTGGCGGCCGTTCGCTGAACGGGCCCGAGGGGTCCCCGTCCGACGTCGACAAGTTCGCCACCTCGACCGGCTACCACGTGGGCGGACTCCGCACCGGTTCCGACGGCGTGCTCGCCTTCTCGGTCGAGGTCCCGCAGGACGGGACGTACGACGTGAGCGTCTTCGCCAACTCGTACAACCTGGCCGACGCGGTGCGCGAGCAGGGACCCACCAACGTCTTCCTCCGTGTCGACGGCCGCCATCCGCGCGAACTCAGGCTGCCGCTCGGCTACAAGTGGGCCGTGTGGGGACACACCGACACCCAGGTCGAACTGACCGCCGGCGCGCACACGATCACCCTCGCCGCCAAGGACCCCGACCTCGGTGTGACGCGGGGCGACGCGGTCGTCGACAAGCTCGACCTCGCCCTCCGCGACGACCGGGCGACCGGATCCGCGCTGTACGACGCCGAGTTCGCCGCCCTGGGCGGTGGCGCCCGCGTCGACTGCACGATCCGCGGAGCCTCCGGCCCCGGCGTCGCCGTACTGCCGCGGGGCGGCACCGCCACCTTCTGGGTACACGCGGCGGACGACGGGGAGGCGACGGTGACCGTCGACCGGATCGGCCCCGGGGAGGGCGAGTTGACGATCAACGGTGAGAGCGTGGGGACGGTTGAGCGATCCTCCGCGCCCCTCTTCCTCACCTCAGGCATCAACAAGGTCACCGTCACCGCCACGTCGGACCGACTCGTCCTGGACTGCCTCCGGACCGGGCCGTCGGGCGGCCTCCTGCCCACCTCGACGTACCCGGCCGAGGAGGGCACCACGACCGGCAGCGCCCGGGTCACCGGCGCCCACACGTTCGCCAGCGGCGGCAAGGCGGTCGACGGCATCGGCGGCGGACCCGGGAACGCACTCACCCTCACCGTGACGGCGCAACGGGTCGGCCGCCACGCGCTCACCATCCGCTACTCCAACGGCGAGCAGGCGCCCGCCACCCACTACAACCCGGACCCGGTCTGCCGCCACGCGGACATCGCGGTCAACGGGGCCGCCCCGCGGCGCGTCCTGTTCCCCACCACCTTCCACTTCAACAACTTCCACGACCTGACCGTCCCCGTCACCCTCGACGAGGGCACCAACATCCTCACCCTCACCGCCGACGAACTGCCGGACCACGACGGCCGGTCCAGGAACCAGTTCGGTCAACGCTCCGCGTACGCCCCCGTGATCGACCAGGTGACGGTGACACCGCTGGCCTGACCTCCAGCGCCGGTGGCCGCCACGGCCACGTCAGAGAACGTCCCGCGCCGTACGGCGATACGTGGAGCGTCGGTCGTCGATGTCGGCCCAGCGGTCGCCGTAGACGGTCCGGACGACGGCCGACTCCTGTACGAAGTCGTGCGGGAAGCCGAGCGTCACCGCGCTCACCTCGTCGAGTCGCGCGACGGCGTCGGCGTCGAGGCGGACGTCGACGCTGCCGAGGTTGTCGGCGAGTTGGTGCTCCTTGGTGGCCGCGACGATCGGGACGACGTTGCCGGGCCGGCCCAGCAGCCAGGCCAGCGCGACCTGAGCCGGACTCCAGCCGCCCTGTTCGGCGATCTCCAGGACGGCGGTGATGACGTCCTCCTCCTGCGGGTTCGGCTTGTCGTCCCAGCTGTCGAGCCGGCCCGCCTCACCCCGGCGGTACTTGCCGGTGAGCTTTCCGGCCGCCAGCGGCGCCCACGCCAGCACCGCCTGGCCGAACGCCCGGGCCTGCGGGAGCAGTTCGCGCTCCGGCGTCCGCTCCAGCAGGTTGTAGCGCAGCTGCGAACCGGCGAACGCGGTCCAACCCCTAAGCTCCGCAAGGGTGTTGGCCTGAGCGATCTCCCACGCGGGCCAGTCCGAGACGCCGACGTACAGCACCTTGCCGGTGCGGACGAGGTCGTCGAGCGCCCGCATCACCTCGTCGACCGGGGTGAAGTTGTCGCGGGCGTGCACCCACAGGACGTCGAGCCGTTCCGTGCGCAGCCGCTCCAGACTCGCCTCCACCGACTGCACCAGGTTCTTGCGGTGGTTGCCGGCCGAGTTGACGTCCCCCGTGCGGGTCCCGCACGTGTACTTGCTGGCCAGCACGAACTCCTCGCGCCGCCCCTCCAGCAGCTCGCCCAGGATCCGCTCCGAGTCGCCGCCCGAGTAGATGTCCGCCGTGTCGACGAAGTTGCCGCCCGCGTCGGCGTAGGCGTCCAGGAGCCGGGCGCTGGTCTTCTTGTCGGAGCCGTGGTCAGGGTCCTCGCCCATGACCATCGCGCCGAGGCTCAGCTCGCTCACCCGCAGACCGGTCTTGCCGAACAGTGTGTAACGCACGATCAGTTCCCCCTCAGGCAGGTCGTGCGTACGAGGCTAGGAGCTGGAGCGCACTTCAGCGCAAGGCGCCGCCTCAGCCCTCCCCGGCCTCCGCATACACCCCGAACATCGCCCCCTGCGGATCCCGCAACACCGCGATCCGCCGTACGTCGCCGATGGACGTGGGTTCCATGAGGACGGTGCCGCCCGCCTCCGTCGCCGCGGCAGCGGTGGTGTCGACGTCCGCAACGGCGAAGTACGGGAGCCAGTGCGGGGGCACCTCCGGCGGGAACTTCTCGTCCATCGTCATCATGCCGCCGAAGTCGGCGCCGTCGATGCCCCATTGCGGGTAGTGCTCCGAGGGGCGGACGGTCCAGCCGAACACCGCCGTGTAGAAGGTCTGCGCCCGCTCGGGCGCCCGCGTCAGCAGCTCCACCCAGCCCAGCGCGCCGGGCGCGTTGAACAGCCCGGCGCCCGGGAAGGTCCGCGCCTGCCACGTCTGGAACGCGGCGCCGCCCGGATCCATGGCGACCGTGAAGCGTCCGATGTCGAACACGTCGATCGGCTCCATCAGCAGCGTCCCGCCCGCCGCGCGCACCTTCTCCGCGGTCGCGTCGGCGTCCGCCACCGCGAACGACACGTTCCACGCCACCGGTTGCGACTCCTGGAACAGCGGCGTCAGCGCGGCGACCGCCGCGTCCCCGATGTGCGCGACGGTGTAACCGCCTGCCTCCTGCCGGGGATCGGTCTCCGGACGCCAGCCGAACACGTCCGAGTAGAACCGCTTGGCCGCCTCCAGATCACTGGTCCCCAGCTCGGTCCAGCAGGGCCCACCGGTCACCGGCCTGTCGAGCTTCATGGCGTTCCTTTCGCAGAAAGCTCCCCTCCCAGCACGCTAAGCCCGGGCCGCGACCCCGGCCATCCGGCATCGAGGGGTGCCCTGGCCGCCGTAGACCTAGATTCCCGGCCGATACCGCAGCGGATGATCCGCGGGCACCTCCACCAGCACGATCCGCGTCCCGTCCGGATCCGCCACCCACATCTCCACCAGCCCCCAGGGCTCCTTCACCGGCGGCCGTACGATCTCGACCCCCTTCGCCCGCAGCTCCTCGTGCGCGGCCCCCGCGTCCGCGACCTGCAACCACAGCCACACGGCGGGGGAGGGCGGGGTGTCGGAGCGGCCGGCGACCTCCAGGAAGCCGCCGCCGAGGAAGTAGACGGTCCCGCGTTCCACCCCCGTGCCGAACTCCCGGTAGACGGGCAGCCCCAGTTGCTCACCGTAGAAGACTCGGGAGCGTTCGGGATCGGTCGGGCGCAGCAGGATACGGCTGCTCAGTACGTGCACCATGCGGCCGGAGCCTAGCCCCCGGGGTCGCGTTACTCTCGTCTCTGCCCGAGCCGCGCCCCTGATCGGAGTTGTGCACCATGGACACCGCCGCCACCGGACTGACCTTCCGCGACGCCACCGACGCCGATGCGGACGCCCTGGTCGGGCTGATCGAGTCGGCCTACCGGGGTGACGACAGCCGGGCCGGATGGACCACCGAGGCGGACATCCTCGAAGGGCAGCGGACCGACCCCGAGGGCGTGCTCGCGGTCATCAAGTCGCCCGACAGCCGACTGCTGGTCGTCGAACGCGACGGCCGGGTCGTCGCCTGCTGCCAGCTCGAACACCGCGGTGACCACGCCTACTTCGGGATGTTCGCGGTCAGCCCGCAGCTCCAGGGCGGCGGCCTCGGCAAGGTCATCATCGCGGAGGCGGAGCGCGCGGCCAGGGAGTCCTGGGGTGTGCGGGAGATGCACATGACCGTGATCTCCGTACGGAACGACCTCATCGCCTGGTACGAGCGCCGCGGCTATCGCCGTACGGGCCGGATGACCCCGTTCCCGTACGGCGACGAGCGGTTCGGCATTCCGCAGCGCGACGACCTGCAGTTCGAGCTGCTGGTCAAGGAACTCGCGTAATTCTTACGGCCGTTCAGTCGGCTACGCCGTGAAGCGGCCCGTGCGTTTGATCTCCGGGTAGTCGGTCGTCGCGCCGTCCAGCCCCAGGGCGCGTACGAGCCGCAGTTGGTCCTGGGTGTTCACCACCCAGCCGATGATCTTCAGGTCCGCCTTGCGGGCCGCCTCGACGACCTCCAGGGTCAGCCTGCGGATGTTCAGGCAGACCGTTTCGGCACCGGCCTCGGTGGCCCGCTCCACCACGTCGGGGCCGAAGCGGCTGGCGATCAGCGCGGTCCGTACGCCGGGCACCAGGCGGGTGATCTCGGTGATCGCCTCGTCGTGGAACGAGGACACCTCGACCCGTCCGACCAGGTCCCGCCGGTGCATGACCTCGGCCAGCGCCCGTGCCGCCGCCAGGTCCTTGATCTCGGCCTGGAGCGGTGACCGGACGGCGTCCAGCACCTCCTCGAAGGTGGGTACGTGCTCGCCGCGGCCCGCGTCCAGGGTGCGCAGCTCGCCGAGGGTCCGCTCGGCGATCGGACCGGTCCCGTCGGTCGTACGGTCCACGTCGGCGTCGTGCATGACGACGAGGGCGCCGTCCCTGCTCAGATGCAGATCGAGTTCGATGACATCGAGGCCGCCCTGCTCGGCGGCGACGAAGGAACGGAGAGTGTTCTCGGGTTCGAGACCCATGACTCCGCGGTGACCGATGGTAAGGAAGTTCAAGGTTCAACTCGCTTCCGTCGACGGCGGCTCGGCACGCGCGCGTGGGCGCGGCCGGACACCGGCGTCCACGCGGCAGAGCCGCAGCCTAACGGCCGGGCCCGGGGATGTACCCGCGCGTTCACGGGGGATTGAGGGTGACGGCCGGGGCGTACCTGGAACGTCCTGTGCGTCGCCGTCACTCGGCCGTGGGCGAGTCCGGTGGCCATTGACCGAAACCGGCCCTCGGTCGCAGACGCCCGTCCGCCTTCCCCGCCACGGCGGAAGTAATCGCCCTCTTTGTGTCCGGCAGGAAAAAGAGCGGTGACGAACGAGGGGTGCAGGATAATTTGCGGAGCCTTGCCTTGCTAGGAGAAACCACGAACGCATACGGTGTCCATACGCGAGGTTCTCCCGTGGAGGATGGGACATGACGGAAATTCTTGTGCAGGTGGGTTTTGAGGAGCGGGTTCGTCCCGCGGCCAGGGTGGTGGAGCATCCGGCATGGCCCGTGCTCAAGGATGCCGTGGAACGGATCCGGCCATGGCAGGCGAAGGACGGATCGATCGACTTCGCGAGCGAGGGTGTGCCGGACCGCGCTGACGTCGACTCCGCCGTGCAGCAGGTGATCGGCGCCGTGGAGGAGCTCTCCCCCTTGCTCCCGCAAGACGCGGCCTATCACGCGGCACTCGTCAGGGATCTGGCGGAATGGGCCGCCGCCGACTTCCAGGTGCCCGACTTCCTCGACTCGCTGCTGGCCTTCCAGCCCGCCGCGAACCGCCAGGACGGGCTCCAGCACCTGGTTGTCTTCCCGATGTACACGCAGAACGGCAACCCGGACCGCAACCTCGAAGCGGTCGTCCTGCGCATGGTCTGGCCCGACTGGCTGGCCGAGCTGGAGGCGACCCGCTACGACAACCCGCTGTTCTGCGGCATCACCTTCGAGGACTTCACGTCCGGCTACGACACCAACTCGGCCGTGCTCTTCCCGGAGACCATCGCCGTACGCCAGGCGCCGGAACGATTCTCCTGGGGCGGTATCTTCTGCGACCGCGAGGCCGCCCGCTTCCGCCGGGTGACCGAGGCCGCCGTCGACATCCTGGGCATGCGACTGCCCGAGGACGTCGCCACCATGGTCGACGACCAGAAGCGCTGCGAGGAGGCCTTCGTCCTGTGGGACATGGTCCACGACCGCACCCACAGCCACGGCGACCTGCCCTTCGACCCGTTCATGATCAAGCAGCGCCAGCCGTTCTGGATGTACGGCCTCGAAGAGCTGCGCTGCGACCTCACCGCCTTCAAGGAGGCCGTGAGGCTGGAGGCCGACGGCGTCCCGCAGGCCCGTGACGTGCAGTACGCGGTCCTCTGCGACCGCATGTTCCGCTTCCCGGTCACCGGCGAACGCGTCCGCAACTACGACGGACTCGGCGGCCAGCTCCTCTTCGCCTACCTGCACAAGCACGACGTCGTCCGCTGGACCGACAACAAACTGCACATCGACTGGCGGCGCGCCCCCGAGGTCACCAACCAGCTGTGCGCCGAGATCGAGGACCTCTACCGCGCCGGCATCGACCGCCCCAAGCTCGTCCACTGGTTCAAGGCCTACGAGCTGGTCGCCACGTACCTCGCCCCGCACCCGGGCTCCAAGTGGGCCAAGGGCCCCGACGCGCTGGACCTGAGCCAGCCGCCGCGGAAACTCGTGGATGACGTGCTTCCGGACGAGTTTCCGCTGAGCATGTTCTATGAGGCACTCTCCAAGAAGCTCAAGAACGTGATCGCCTCGACCAAGGGCATCACCGCGGAGAGCGCCGAGCGGATCGCCGCGTGAGCGACCGCAGCACCGAAGTGGCTCAGGAGGCGAGGACCATGGGGAACGGGGCGCTCAACGGCGCGGTGATCGCGGTGGCCGGAGCGGGCGGGCCCGCGGGCCGGGCCGTGCTGCTGCGGCTGGCC
>NZ_JAWOAI010000424.1:0-8903 GCF_033194735.1 Streptomyces sp. W16 | reverse complement strand
CCCTGCTGCGCCGCGTCGCCGACCTGCTGGTGCGCGACCGCGAGCAGCTCGGACTGCTGGAGAGCCGCGACGCGGGCAAGACCGTCGAAGAGGGCCGGATCGACATCGACTGTGTCGCCGACGCCTTCCGCTACTTCGCCGACCTCGTCGCCGCCGAGGCCCCGGGCCGGGTCGTCGACGCGGGCACGCCCGAGGTCCACAGCGTCGTCGTGCACGAGCCCGTCGGCGTCTGCGCGCTGATCACCCCCTGGAACTACCCGCTGCTCCAGGCGAGTTGGAAGATCGCGCCCGCCCTCGCGGCCGGCAACACCTTCGTCGTCAAGCCCAGCGAGATCACCCCGCTGACGACGATCGCCCTCATCGACCTGCTCGTCGAGGCCGGCCTCCCGGCCGGTGTCGCCAACATCGTCACCGGGCCAGGGCACTCGGTCGGCGCCCGCCTCGCCGAACACCCCGACGTCGACCTCGTCTCCTTCACCGGTGGCCTGACCAGCGGCACGAAGGTGGCACAGGCCGCCGCCGTGACCGTCAAGAAGGTCGCCCTCGAACTCGGCGGCAAGAACCCCAACGTCGTCTTCGCCGACGCCTGCGCCACCGAGGAGGGCTTCGACACCGCCGTCGACCAGGCCCTCAACGCCGCCTTCATCCACAGCGGCCAGGTCTGCTCGGCGGGCTCCCGCCTCATCGTCGAGGAGACCGTCCGGGAACGCTTCGTCGCCGAACTCGCCCGCCGCGCCGCGAAGATCCGCCTCGGCCGCGGCACCGAGGACGGCGTCGAATGCGGCCCGCTCGTCTCCGAGCAGCAGCGCGCCAAGACCGAGGCGTACGTCGCCGGCGCCCTCGCCGAGGGCGCGGTGCTGCGCTCCGGCGGCAAGCGCCCCGAGCCGACCGCGACTCTGCCCGCCACCGGCCACTTCTACGAACCGACCGTCCTCGACCAGGGCCACCGCGAGATGACCGTCGTACGCGAGGAGGTCTTCGGACCGGTCCTCACCGTCGAGACCTTCCGCACCGAGGACGAGGCGGTCGCGCTCGCCAACGACACCGAGTACGGCCTCGCGGGCGCCGTATGGACCGCCGACGCGGGCCGCGCGCGCCGCGTCGCCGGACGGCTGCGGCACGGCACCGTCTGGATCAACGACTTCCACCCCTACCTCCCGCAGGCGGAGTGGGGCGGCTTCGGAAAGAGCGGTGTGGGCCGGGAACTGGGCCCCTCCGGACTCGCCGAGTACCGCGAGGCCAAGCACGTCTACCAGAACCTGGCGCCGAAGCCGGTGCGCTGGTTCGCGGGCTGACGCCGGCGGCTTGCTGACCTTGGCGGCTTGCCGACCCCGTCAACCTCAGCCCACTCAGGGGCGCGGGGAACTGCGCGACCAGCCACAACGCACCCGCACCCGAAGACACCACCCCCACCCCGGAGTTGCTCCTCATGCCTGAGACCCCCCATGTATACGACTACGTCGTCATCGGCGGCGGAACAGCCGGCTCCGTCATCGCCTCCCGCCTCACCGAGAACCCCGACGTCACCGTCGCCGTCATCGAGGGCGGCCCCAGCGACGTCGGCCGCGAGGACGTACTGACCCTGCGCCGCTGGATGGGACTCCTGGGCGGCGAGCTGGACTACGACTACCCGACCACCGAACAGCCGCGCGGCAACTCCCACATCCGGCACAGCCGCGCCCGTGTGCTCGGCGGCTGCTCCTCGCACAACACCCTCATCGCCTTCAAGCCGCTGCCGTCCGACTGGGACGAGTGGGAGGCGGCCGGCGCCAAGGGCTGGGGCGCGATATCGATGGAGGCGTACTACGCCCGCCTCCTCAACAACATCGTCCCCGTCGACGAGAAGGACCGGAACGCCATCGCCCGCGACTTCGTCGACGCGGCCCAGGAGGCGCTCGGCGTCCCGCGCGTCGAGGGCTTCAACAAGGCGCCCTTCACGGACGGCGTCGGCTTCTTCGACCTCGCCTACCACCCCGAGAACAACAAGCGGTCCAGCGCGTCCGTGGCGTATCTGCACCCGGTGATGGACGAGCGCCCCAACTTGACGATCCTCCTTGAGACTTGGGCGCACCGGCTGGAACTGAACGGCACCCGCGCCGAGGGCGTGCACGTCCGCACCAAGGACGGCGAGGAACTCCTCGTCCGGGCCCGCCGCGAGGTCGTCCTGTGCGCCGGCGCCGTCGACTCCCCGCGCCTGCTCCTGCACTCGGGCATCGGCCCCCGCAAGGACCTCGAAGCGCTCGGCATCCCCGTCGCCGTCGACCTCCTGGGCGTCGGCGAGAACCTCCTCGACCACCCCGAGTCGGTGATCGTCTGGGAGACCAACGGGCCGATCCCGGAGAACTCCGCGATGGACTCCGACGCGGGCCTGTTCGTGCGCCGCGACCCCCAACTCCCGGGCCCCGACCTGATGTTCCACTTCTACCAGGTCCCCTTCACCGACAACCCCGAGCGGATCGGCTACGAACGCCCCGAGTTCGGCGTCTCCATGACCCCGAACATCCCCAAGCCGAAGAGCCGCGGCCGGCTGTACCTGACCAGCGCCGACCCGTCGGTCAAACCCGCCCTGGACTTCCGCTACTTCACCGACGATGACGACTACGACGGCCGCACCCTCGTCGACGGCATCCGCATCGCCCGCGAGATCGCCGCCACCGAACCACTGGCCGGCTGGCTCAAGCGGGAAGTCGCCCCCGGCCCGGAGATCCTCGGCGACGCCGAACTGAGCGAGTACGCCCGCAAGGTCGCGCACACCGTCTACCACCCGGCGGGCACCTGCCGCATGGGCGCCGAGGCCGACGAACTGGCCGTGGTGGACCCCGAGTTGCGCATCCGCGGCCTGGACGGCATCCGCATCGCCGACGCCTCCGTCTTCCCGACCATGCCCGCCGTGAACCCGATGATCGGGGTGCTCATGGTCGGCGAACGGGCCGTTGACCTGATCGGGGGTGGTGCGTGATGAGTACCTCCACTGCCCCCAACAGCCCTGTGTTCTCGGTGGACGGCCTCTGGAAGGTCTTCGGCCCCAAGTCCGGGCAGATCCCGGCCGATCCCGAACTCGCCGCCCTCGCCGCCTCCGACCTGCGCACCCGCACCGGCTGCACCGCCGCCGTCCGTGACGTCTCCTTCGACGTCCGCAAGGGCGAGGTCTTCGTGGTGATGGGCCTGTCCGGCTCCGGCAAGTCCACCCTGGTCCGCTGCCTCACCCGCCTCATCGAACCCACGGCCGGCACCATCGCCATCGACGGCGAGGACGTTCGCGCCATGGACAGGTCCCGGCTGCGCGAACTCCGCCGCCACCGCGCCGCGATGGTCTTCCAGCACTTCGGCCTCCTCCCGCACCGCACGGTTCTCGACAACGTCGCCTACGGCCTGGAGATCCAGGGCATCGGCAAGGCCGAGCGCCGCCGCCGGGCCGCCGAGGTCGTCACCAAGGTCGGCCTGGAAGGCATGGAGCAGCGCCGCCCCGGCCAGCTGTCCGGCGGCCAGCGCCAACGTGTGGGCCTGGCCCGGGCGTTGGCGGTCGACCCCCAAGTCCTCCTCTTCGACGAGCCGTTCAGCGCGCTCGACCCGCTGATCCGGCGCGACATGCAGGAGGAGGTCGTCCGGCTGCACCGCGAGGAGGGCCGCACGATGGTCTTCATCACCCACGACCTCAACGAGGCGCTGAAGCTCGGCGACCGCATCGCCCTGATGCGCGACGGCCGCATCGTCCAACTCGGCACCCCCGAGGAGATCGTGGGCTCCCCGGCCGACGACTACGTCCGCGAGTTCGTACGGGACGTACCGCGCGCGGACGTCATGACGGTCCGTACGGCGATGCGGGCCGGGGACTGCGGAGGCCCGGAGCACCCCGGTGCGCTCGCGGCCGACGCGGTCGTCGCCGAGGCGATCAAGGTCGTGTCCCGCAGCGGAAAGCCCGCCTGCGTCGTGGAGGACGGCCGCTGTCTGGGCGTGGTCGACCAGGCCCGGCTGCTGGACGTCGTGGCAGGGGCGGAGCTCGCCGATATCGGCGAGGAGGCGGTCTGATGGCCACGGTCACCGCACCCGCCCCGCGCCTCGCCCTCCCCGGCGTCCTCCGGCACCGGGCCGCGCACAAGCTCCTGCTGCTCGCGCTCGCCGCGGCGGTCCTCGTGCCGCTCGCCAACGCCCACTGGTCCAGCGGCACTTGGCCGCACACTCTCACGGTCGACCTGTCCGGACCGCTGGGCCGGGCCAACGACTGGATCATCGACAACCGCGACAGCTCCCCGCTGTTCCTCTACTTCTTCGGCTACATCAGCAACGCCGTCGTCCTGTCCGTACGCGCCGTGTACCTGGTGCTGCTCGCCGCGGGCTGGGCGGGCGTCACCGCGTTCGGCGCCCTCGTCGCCTGGCGGGTCGCGGGCGTACGGCTCGCGATCGGGACCGGCGTCGCCTTCCTCGCCTGCGGGCTGCTCGGCATGTGGGTACCGACCATGCAGACCCTCGCCCTGATGGTGGTCGCGGTGCTCACCTCGGTCGTCGTGGGCGCGCTGCTCGGCCTGGCCGGCGGCCTCTCCGCACGCGCCGACCGCGCGCTGCGCCCGGTCCTGGACACCATGCAGGTGCTCCCGGCCTTCGCCTACCTCCTCCCCGTCGTCCTCGTCTTCGGCATCGGCGTCCCCGCGGCCGTCCTCGCCACCGTCGTCTACGCCGCCCCGCCCATGGCCCGCCTCACCGCCCTCGGTCTGCGCGACGCCGACCCGGAGGTGCTTGAGGCCGTCGAATCCCTCGGCGCCACCGGACGCCAACGCCTGTTGACCGCGCGGCTCCCGCTGGCCCGCAAGCAACTCCTCCTCGGCCTCAACCAGACGATCATGATGGCCCTCTCCATGGCCGTCATCGCCTCCGTCATCGGCGCCGGAGGCCTCGGCGACCGCGTCTACCAGGCCCTCGCCTCCGTGGACGTGGGCGCGGCCCTGGCCGCCGGCGTCCCGATCGTGCTCCTGGCCGTCGTACTGGACCGGGTCACGGCGGCGGCGGGCGAGCAGGCCGAGGAGCCCTCGGGGGAGCAGGGCGCCGGTCTCCGCCCCTGGCTGTACGCGTTCGGCGCCACCGTGGCCGTAGCGGTGGCTGTCCGCCTTGCCGGCGCCCTCGACTGGCCCACGGGCTGGACCCTCGGCGTCGCCGCACCCGTGAACCGCGTCGTCGACTGGATGACCGCTCACCTCTACTCCGGCGTCCCCTACCTCGGCGGCACCGCCGACTGGGCCGGCCACTTCACCACCTGGGTCCTGGACCCCGTACGCGACGGTCTGCAGTGGCTGCCGTGGTGGTCGGTGCTGCTGATCGTCGCCGCCCTCGCCTGGGTGATCGGCACCTGGCGCACCGCGCTCACCGCCGTCCTCGCCATGGCCGCGATCGGCGTGCTCGGCGTGTGGAAGCCGTCGCTCGACACCCTGTCGCAGGTACTGGCCGCCGTGGCCGTCACCCTCGTCCTCGGCTTCGCGACCGGCATCGCCGCCGCCCGCAGCGACCGCTTCGAACGCGCCCTGCGCCCCGTCCTCGACGTCTGCCAGACGATGCCGCAGTTCGTGTATCTGATCCCAGTCGTCGCCCTGTTCGGCGTAGGCCGCGCCCCCGCCGTCGCGGCGGCCGTCGTCTACGCCCTCCCCGCCGTCGTCCGCATCACCACCCAGGGCCTGCGCCAAGTCGACCCGGCCGCACTGGAGTCGGCCCGCTCGCTCGGCGCGACCAGCGCCCAGCAGCTGCGGCAGATCCAACTCCCGCTCGCCCGCCCGGCGTTGCTGCTCGCCGTCAACCAGGGTGTGGTGCTCGTCCTCGCCGTCGTCATCATCGGCGGCCTGGTGGGCGGTGGCGCGCTCGGCTACGACGCCGTGTTCGGCCTGGCCCAGGGCGACTTGGCGACCGGACTGGTCGCGGGCGCCGCGATCGTCTGCCTCGGTCTGATGCTCGACCGGGTCACCCAGCCGACGGAACGCCGCACCAAGAAGGGAGCGTGACATGCGAGTTCGTACGACTGCCGTGATGGGCACGCTGGTGTTGCTCACCGGCTGCGGCGCCGCCGACATGACCAAGCAGGCCTCGCCCTTCGCCAACGCGCAGGGTGCCAAGACCGTGACCCTCTCCGTCCAGTCCTGGGTGGGCGCGCAGGCCAAC
The DNA here is from genome assembly GCF_033194735.1 of Streptomyces sp. W16. Taxonomy (NCBI): domain Bacteria; kingdom Bacillati; phylum Actinomycetota; class Actinomycetes; order Kitasatosporales; family Streptomycetaceae; genus Streptomyces; species Streptomyces sp. W16. Next base: position 2,762 of record NZ_JAWOAI010000424.1, on the reverse strand, counting down.
GTGGCTGTCGCGCAGTACCTGTTGGAGCACAAGCTCGGCTACCGCGTCGACACCGTCCAGGTCGACGAGGTCCCCGCTTGGGACGCGCTCAGCCAGGGCCGGGTCGACGCGATCCTGGAGGACTGGGGACACCCCGACCAGGAGAAGCGCTACGTCGACGACAAGAAGACGATCACGCGCGCGGGCGGCCTCGGGGTGACCGGGCACATCGGCTGGTACGTCCCGACCTACCTGGTCAAGCAGCACCCGGACATCACGAACTGGAAGAACCTCAACAAGTACTCCTCGCTGTTCCGCACCGCCGAGAGCGGCAACAAGGGCCAGTTGATGGACGGTTCGCCCTCCTACGTCACCAACGACAAGGCGCTGGTGGCCAACCTGAAGCTCAACTACCAGGTGGTGTTCGCCGGTTCGGAGGCCGCACAGATCACCCAGATGAAGCAGTTCGCCAAGGAGAAGAAGCCCTTCCTCACCTACTGGTACGCACCCCAGTGGCTGTTCAAGAAGGTCCCGATGACCGAGGTGAAACTCCCTGCCTACAAGGAGGGCTGTGACGCCGACGCGGCCAAGGTCGCCTGCGCCTACCCCCACACCCCGCTGCAGAAGTACCTCAACACGGACTTCGCGAAGAAGGGCGGCAAGGCGGCGGCCTTCCTGAAGAAGTTCAAGTGGACGACCGAGGACCAGAACGAGGTCTCCCTGATGATCGCCGACCAGAAGCTGTCCCCGGCGGACGCGGCGAAGAAGTGGGTGGACAGCCACCCCGCCACCTGGAAGGCATGGCTGTCCTGACCCCGCTCACCGCTTCGGTCGGCCGGCCGTCCCCTTCGGCTCACCGCGCTTCAGCTCGGCGACCATCCCCTGCAGCGCGCGTGCCGCCCAGCGCTGCAGCCCCGGCCCGAACGTGACGCGAGTGGCCCCGAGTTCACCGAGTTCGGTGGGCGAGGGGCCCTCGCCGTCCGGCCGCGCGAACACGTTGACGGGCCCCTGGATACCGGACCGCAGCAACGGCAGCAGGTCCGCCGGAGCCATGATCGGATAGACACAGTCGGCACCCGCCGCGACGTACAACGCGGCCCGCTCGATGGCGCGTTCGGCGTTGCCGTCACCGTGCACGAAGGTGTCGACCCGCGCGTTGACGAACAAATGGTCCGCCGCCACCGACCGCACCTCGGCGAGCCAGTCCGCGTGCTGACGCGGGTCCTTGAGAACACCCCCGTTGGAGTCCTCAAGGTTGCACCCGACCGCCCCCGCCTCCAGAAGCCGTTCCACCAGCTCCTTGGGCGCGAGTCCATATCCCCCTTCGACGTCCGCCGACACCGGCACGTCCACGGCCCGCACGATCCGCGCGACCGCCGCGAACATCTCGTCCGCCGGAGTCGCCCCGTCCTCGTACCCCAGCGAGGCGGCGACCCCGGCACTGGGCGTGGCGAGCGCCGGGAACCCGGCGTCCACGAACACCCGCGCACTCACCGCGTCCCAGGGCCCCGGCAACACCAACGGATCCCCGGGAAGCCGCCGCCGATGCAGCCTCCGAAACACCTCGACTCCGCTCACGGCCGGTAACCCCCGGGCTCGATACGACGGCTGACCATCACCCGGTTCCAGCTGTTGATGGCGGTGATCAGCCCGATGAGATGGGCGAGCCGGACGTCGTCGAAGTGCTCGGCGGCCCTGGCGTACACCGCGTCCGGCACGAAACCTGCCCCAGAGCCAGAAGCCTGGGAGGTGCCCCCGGTCAGCACGGTCACCGCCTCGGTCAGCGCGAGCGCGGCCCGCTCCCGCTCGTCGAAGACGCCCTCGGCCTCCTCCCACGCGGCCAGCAGGTCCAACTTCCCCTCGCTCACGCCGAGTTCGCGGGCGACGGCCAGATGCATGTCCAGGCAGAACGCGCAGTGGTTGAGCTGCGAGGCTCGGATCACGACGAGTTCGGCGAGCGCGGGATCGCCCAGCCCCTTCTTCGCGGCGGCGCTGAGCGCGGACATGGCCTGCCCGACCCCACGGTCCAACACCCGTGTCCGCACGGTCACTTGTGCTGTCCCGCCTTGTAGTGCCCCGGCACCATCCGCGTGCTCACCCCGAACCGGTTCCAGGCGTTGATCACCGTGATCGCGGCGATCAGCTGGGTCAGCTCGGCCTCCTCGAACTGCGCGGCGGCCCGGTCGTACACCTCGTCCGGTACGAAACCCTCCGTGAGGACCGTGATCGCCTCGGTCAGCTCGATCGCCGCGAGCTCCTTCTCGGTGTAGAAGTGCCGCGACTCCTCCCACGCCCCGAGCTGAATGATCCGCTCCACACTCTCGCCCGCCGCGAGCGCGTCCTTGGTGTGCATGTCGAGGCAGAACGCGCAGTGGTTGAGCTGTGAGGCGCGGATCTTCACCAGCTCCAGCAGCGTCGGGTCGAGCCCCCGCCGGGCCGCCGCGTCGAGGCGGACCATTGCCTTGTAGACCTCGGGGGCGTGCTCGGCCCAGTGCAGACGGGGGCTGTGTTCGGCGGCGTAGGGAGCTTGTTGTGCTGTGGTCATGCCTCGACCCTAGAAGCCAGGCAGCCCAGGAGTATGGTCCATTTCCATGGCGAAATCTTGGGCCACTTTGGGTGTAGACCTCCATCTCGAACCGACCGGCACCAGCATGGGGACCGGTACCGGCACAAGCGCCGGCACAGGTACCGGCATCGGAACGGGCACCGGTGTCCGCCGAGGCCTGACGGACGCGCTGCGCGACGCCGTCCGCACCGGCCGCCTCGCCCCCGGCACCCGGCTG
>NZ_JAWOAI010000423.1:0-8910 GCF_033194735.1 Streptomyces sp. W16 | reverse complement strand
AGGCCCCTCCGGGAGCGGGCGGCGGTCAGCCGCACTGGCAGGGATTGCCCGACTGGCATCCGCACCCGCAGCCCGAGCCGCAGCCGCAGGCGCCGAAGAGCGGGAGGCTCTTGATCTCGGCGGGCTGCTGCGTCTCGCGCTCCTGCGTCGGGTCCGGCGTCGTGGCGGGGGATTCGGCCATGGGTCCTCCTGGAGGCTGGTGCCTGTGCCCATCGGATGCTGCCCATTGGATGCCCGTTCCGCTGGGCGCATCAACGGCGCATTGGGGCTTTCCGCCCCGACCGACCTGGCTCCGCCCCGCACCCCGCCCCCTCCAAAAGGTGTGGGGTCAGCTCTAACCAGTCACAGTGCGTGACAACGGTTAGAACTGACCCCACACCTTTCAGGCGAGCTTCCGGTCGGCAGGCCTAAGCCCCTTCCGCCCCCGTCGCCGGCTGGATGTCGGGCTGCAGCTCGTCCGCGTGCTCACCCGTGACCAGGAACACCACGCGCTTCGCCACCGACACCGCGTGGTCGGCGAACCGCTCGTAGTAGCGGCCGAGCAGCGTCACGTCGACCGCCGTCTCGATGCCGTGCTTCCACTTGTCGTCCAGCAGGTGCTGGAAGAGCGTGCGGTGCAGCAGGTCCATCGCGTCGTCGTCCTGCTCCAGCTGGAGGGCCAGATCGACGTCCTTGGTGATGATGACCTCGGCCGCCTTGGCCATCAGGCGCTGGGCGAGCTGGCCCATCTCCAGGATGGTCGCGTGCAGGTCGTGCGGCACCGCGCGGTCCGGGAAGCGGAGCCGGGCGAGCTTCGCCACGTGCTGGGCGAGGTCGCCGGAGCGCTCCAGGTCGGCCGACATGCGCAGGGACGTGACGACGATCCGCAGGTCCGTCGCCACCGGCTGCTGGCGGGCCAGCAGGGCTATGGCGCGTGCTTCCAGGTCGTGCTGGAGGTCGTCGACCTTCTTGTCGGCCTCGATGACGCTCTCGGCCAGCTTCAGGTCGGAGTCCAGGATCGCCGTCGTGGCGCGCCCGATCGCCGACCCGGTCAGCCGGGCCATCTCCACCAGACCGTCACCGATCGAGTCAAGTTCCTCGTGGTACGCGTCCCGCATCAGGGTTCCCTCTCCTACGTTCGCTTCGGGGGCTCAAGGGGCCCCGGGCCTGTCGGTTGTGACGAAAAACCGGCCCTTCCACCCCACGCTCCCACGTTCCCGCTCCTACGCGACGGTTTCCGCCACCCCAAATGAACCAATACTGGCTCCAAGGTGAACTCTGGGCGACGAGTGTTCGAGGTCGCACTCCGATGGCTGTGGCCAGGAGGTATCCCATGCCTAACCTGGTGGCATGGACGTGAACGCGGCGGTCGCCGCAGCGGCAGCGATCGCCGGGGTGCTCACCGGCGTCATCGCCATGCTGGCGTTCCGCTGGAGCGAACGCGACCAGAAGCGACCGACCAGGACCTCCCTGCACACGGACCCGGTGCTTCCGCCGGGCGTGGACACCGTCCTCTCGGTGCTCCGCTCCTCGGCCGTCGTCCTCGACGAAGCGGACGCCGTGGTCAAGGCCAGCTCGGCGGCGTACGCCCTCGGACTGGTCCGTGGCGGGAAACTGTCCGTCGACCCCATGCTCACCATGGCCCGGGACACCCGGCGCGACGGCGAGATACGCCAGGTCGAGCTGGATCTGCCCCGGCGGGGCACCGGACGCGGCGAGGCACTCGCCGTGTCCGCACGGGTGGCCCCGCTCGGCTCCCGGCTCGTCCTGCTCCTCGTGGAGGACCTCACCGAGGCCCGCCGTATCGAGGCCGTACGACGTGACTTCGTGGCGAATGTCAGCCACGAACTGAAGACCCCGGTCGGCGCGCTCTCCCTCCTGTCGGAGGCGGTCATGGACGCCTCCGACGATCCTGAGGCGGTGGAGCGTTTCGCCGGCCGGATGCAGATCGAGGCCACGCGCCTGACCAATCTCGTGCAGGAGCTCATCGACCTGTCGCGGGTCCAGAACGACGACCCCCTCGAAGACGCCGAACCGGTGCGCGTCGACGAACTCGTCGCCGAGGCCATCGACCGCTGCCGGCACCAGGCCGGCACCAAGCAGATCACCATGGCCGCCGGCGGCACCGCCGACCTGCACGTCTGGGGCAACCGCGGCCAGCTGGCCGCCGCCCTCGGCAACCTCGTCGAGAACGCCGTCAACTACTCGCCCGCCCGCACCCGAGTCGGCATAGCCGCCCGCCGGGTGAACGCGCCCGGCGGCGACCACATCGAGGTCGCCGTCACCGACCAGGGCATCGGGATATCCGAGAAGGACAAGGAGCGCGTGTTCGAGCGCTTCTACCGTGTCGACCCGGCCCGTTCGCGGGCCACCGGCGGTACGGGTCTCGGGCTGGCGATCGTCAAGCACGTGGCCGCCTCGCACGGCGGGGAGGTCACGGTGTGGAGCTCCGAGGGACAGGGCTCCACGTTCACCCTGCGGCTACCGGAGGCGGGTGCGGCCCGCGACCGTGCCCACCAGCACCCCGACCTCGACGACGAGGCCGAGGGGTCCCCTGATCCATCCCCGTACGAACCGCTTCCCGCCCCGGAGGTCCTTCCGTGACCCGAGTGCTTGTCGTCGAGGACGAGGAGTCCTTCTCCGACGCCCTGTCGTACATGCTCCGCAAGGAGGGCTTCGAGGTCGCCATTGCGACCACCGGGCCCGACGGACTCGACGAGTTCGAGCGCAACGGCGCCGATCTCGTCCTGCTCGACCTGATGCTGCCGGGCCTGCCCGGCACGGAGGTCTGCCGCCAACTGCGCGGCCGTTCCAACGTCCCCGTCATCATGGTGACGGCCAAGGACAGTGAGATCGACAAGGTCGTAGGCCTGGAAATAGGAGCCGATGACTACGTCACCAAGCCCTTCTCGTCCCGCGAACTGGTCGCCCGTATCCGGGCCGTCCTGCGCCGCCGCGGCGAGCCCGAGGAGGTCACCCCGGCCGCCCTCGAAGCCGGTCCGGTCCGCATGGACGTGGATCGCCACGTGGTCACGGTCTCCGGCTCCAAGGTCGACCTGCCCCTCAAGGAGTTCGACCTGCTGGAGATGCTCCTGCGCAACGCGGGCCGCGTACTGACCCGCATGCAGCTCATCGACAGAGTCTGGGGCGCCGACTACGTGGGCGACACCAAGACGCTCGACGTCCACGTCAAGCGCCTCCGCGCCAAGATCGAGCCGGACCCGGGCGCGCCGCGCTACCTGGTGACGGTCCGCGGCCTCGGCTACAAGTTCGAGCCGTAAACCGCGATCACACTCTTAGCGGCGCTACGACGATGGGCGGGACCTCTCCGTGAGGTCCCGCCCATCGTCGTAGCGAATGCGACTGTCGCTACGGCCGCTGCTCAGCCGGCGGAAGCCGTGGCCGTCGCCGTGGTGCTCTCGGAGGCCGAGTCGGACGGCGTGGCCGACGTGCTCTTGCCCGGCTTCGCCGACGCGGAGGTGGTCGCGGTGGCGCCCTCGGCCGGGGTGGGGATCGAGGTCGGGCCCCACTTGGTGAAGTAGTTGTCGGCCGGGACGACGAAGGCGCTCAGGCTCACCGCGCCGGTCGTGCTGAGGGTGAAGGTGACCTTCTGGGCGTTGCCGTCCTCAAGACCGGTACCGACGTCGGTCAGCGCGGCGGAGGCGTTGCCCTTGCCGCCCAGGACGAGCGAGCCGAAGGCCGGGACGACCAGCTTGCCCTTGCCCTTCGCGGGGGTGAGCTTGGCGGTGCCGACGCCGTCGACGCTCACCGAGTCCAGGGTCTGGGGGTTCTTGCTGGTGTTGAACAGGGTCGCGGAGATCACCGCCGGGCCCGTCGGCTGGGGGGTGGCATCAGAGATGGGCTGGGTGATGACGAGGGCGTTCTGCACCTTGATGTCACCGACGGAGACGGCCGCGTTGTCCGGCTTGACCTCCAGCGTCTGTGCGTCGTTGCCGGCACCGCACGCGGCGAGCGAGGCGATCGAGAACGCGATGGCGGCGGCGGCGAGGGCGCCGCGTCGAAGGCTGCTGCTCACGGCGGCGGCTACTCCTTGAACGTGGGCGGAGCAGGGCGACTCCCGAATAAAGCCGCCCTAAGTGTCTGTCAGCGGCCTTAGGTTACCGAGCCGTTCCCGCGCCACCGCACCCGACCCTCCCCCAACCGGGTACCCGTGTGCCACAAGTGACTCACGGGTCACTTGTGCCCGGCACTCGTCCGGCATTCACATAAGCAGCTCAGCCGCCCGTCGGCGGATTTTCCGTGAAGAATGCAGGGCGCCTCGAAGAATTGATCACCGGCCGTTCCGCGCCGCCTCGGTGATCAATTCCGGATTCACCTCGCACCGGACTCCGTCCACCGAACGGAGTAGCGGAAGTCGAGCACTTGGAACCAGACATTTAGGGACGTTCGTCCACTTGGAGGCGCCTCCGGATGTGTGTAACGTACGCGTTTCACCCCGCCCGGAGAGCTGCTCCGACCTGCGAATACCCTCTTCCGCCCGGCCTCCGCAGCACGTTCCTGTTGCAGTTGTCAAGCCCCGAGATGTGCCCTGACCTGCGAAAACGCCATTCAGAACGCGCAGTTTCCGTGTTACCCTGGATAGCCACGGAAGGGGTACCTGTCACATGACGTTCAAGGTTGGCGACACCGTGGTCTATCCCCATCACGGGGCCGCGCTGATCGAGGCTATCGAAACTCGCCAGATCAAAGGCGTGGACAAGACCTATTTGGTGCTGAAGGTCGCTCAGGGTGACCTGACGGTGCGTGTGCCAGCGGACAATGCGGAGTTCGTCGGCGTACGTGATGTGGTCGGTCAGGACGGGCTGGACCGGGTCTTCGAGGTGCTGCGCGCTCCGTATGCCGAGGAGCCCACGAACTGGTCGCGTCGTTACAAGGCAAATCTGGAGAAGCTCGCCTCCGGCGATGTCATCAAGGTCGCGGAAGTCGTCCGTGACCTGTGGCGTCGTGAGCGCGAGCGCGGACTCTCCGCAGGTGAGAAGCGCATGCTCGCCAAGGCTCGCCAGATCCTGGTGAGTGAGCTCGCGCTCGCGGAGAACACGAACGAGGACAAGGCCGAGGCCCTGCTCGACGAGGTTCTCGCGTCCTGACGCAGGCAACTGGTACGCCCTGCTCAGCACACTGAAATGCCGTGGCGCCCGATGACAGCTCCCTTGTCGCCGGGCGCTTCGGCATGTTCAGGGGAATTTCCGAGACCCCGACTGCGACTCCGTCGAAGACTCCGAGACCTGAGACTCCGACTCCGACTCCGTCGAACGTCGGAGAGACATCCCCCGATAATGGTGTGCCGGGCCCGGGCAGCAGGCTCGACCGGTGTCACGGAAGGGTCCGGTCAAGGCGTCGCGCCCGGCACTCCTCAGGCCATACCCACGTAGGTCGAGCACACAAACCTGACAGGAACCGATGTCTGACGATTCGCGCTCTTCGCAGGCGCAGTCCTCCGTCGCCGCCGTGATTCCGGCCGCCGGCCGGGGCGTACGCCTCGGCCCGGGCGCCCCCAAAGCGCTACGCGCGCTGAACGGCACCCCCATGCTGATCCACGCGATCCGCGCACTGGCCGCGTCCCGCGCGGTCTCCCTGGTCGTCGTAGTGGCCCCGCCCGACGGCGCCGCCGAGGTCAAGACCCTCCTCGACGCCCACGCACTGCCCGAGCGCACCGACTTCCTGGTCGTCCCCGGCGGCGACTCCCGCCAGGAGTCCGTGAAGCTCGGCCTGGACGCGCTGCCCCCCGGCTACGACGTCGTCCTCGTCCACGACGCGGCCCGCCCGCTCGTCCCGGTCGACACGGTCGACGCGGTCATCGAGGCCGTACGGGACGGAGCTCCCGCCGTAGTACCGGCGCTGCCCCTCGCCGACACGGTCAAGGAAGTCGAGCCGGCCGCGCACCCCGGCGACCCGGAGCCGGTGGTCGCCACCCCCGAGCGGGCCCGCCTGCGCGCCGTACAGACCCCGCAGGGCTTCGACCGCGCCACGCTGATCCGCGCCCACGAGACGGTCACGGACAACGTCACCGACGACGCGAGCATGGTCGAGCAGCTCGGCCTGACGGTCGTGGTCGTCCCCGGCCACGAAGAGGCCTTCAAGGTCACCCGCCCCCTGGACCTGGTCCTCGCGGAGGCGGTCCTGGCCCGCAGGAGGCTGAACGATGGCTTCTGAGCCGTACCCCTTGCCGCAGGTCGGCATCGGCACCGACATCCACGCCTTCGAGGAGGGCCGCGAGCTGTGGTGCGCCGGCCTGAAGTGGGAGGGAGAGGGCCCCGGCCTGGCCGGCCACTCCGACGCGGACGTCGTCGCCCACGCGGCCTGCAACGCACTGTTCTCGGCAGCGGGCCTGGGCGACTTGGGCCAGCACTTCGGAACCGGCCGGCCTGAGTGGTCGGGCGCGTCCGGCGTCACGCTCCTGACGGAGGCCGCGAGGATCGTCCGCGAGGCGGGCTTCACCATCGGCAACGTCGCCGTACAGGTCGTAGGGCCGCGCCCGAAGATCGGCAGGCGAAGGGACGAAGCGCAGAAGTTGCTGTCGGAGGCGGCGGGTGCTCCGGTGTCGGTGTCGGGCGCGACGACGGACGGCCTGGGCTTTCCAGGGCGGGGCGAGGGTTTGATGGCGGTGGCAACAGCGCTGGTGGTCAAACACGGTTAACTGGTCCGACTTCTAGGGGCGCGGGGCTGTATCGATTTGCGGCTCCGCCGCGGGGCGCGACCAGCCCCCACCGGCCCGCAGACAACAATCGACCCAACCGTCTGAGGCACAGGGAAACGCCCACTACCCTTGTACCGTGACCATTCGCCTGTACGACACCAGCACCCGGCAGATTCGCGACTTCACCCCGCTCACAGCGGGCTGTGTCTCGATCTACCTGTGTGGTGCCACCGTGCAGGCCGCCCCGCACATCGGCCACATCCGCTCGGGCCTGAACTTCGACATCCTGCGCCGCTGGTTCGAATACCGCGGCTACGACGTCACGTTCATCCGCAACGTCACCGACATCGACGACAAGATCATCACCAAGTCCCGTGAACAGGGCCGCCCTTGGTGGTCCATCGGTTACGAGAACGAGCGCGCGTTCAACGACGGCTACCAGGCTCTCGGCTGCCTCGCGCCGACGTACGAACCGCGCGCGACCGGCCATGTGCCCGAGATGATCGAGATGATGCGCGGGCTCATCGAGCGCGGTCACGCCTACGAGGCCGACGGCAGCGTCTACTTCGACGTGCGCTCCTACCCGGACTATCTGCAGCTGTCGAACCAGGACATCGACGACCTGCGCCAGCCCCCCGAGGACGGCATCACCGGCAAACGCGACCCGCGCGACTTCGCCATGTGGAAGGCGACCAAGCCGGGCGAGCCCGACTGGGAGACCCCGTGGGGCCGCGGCCGGCCCGGCTGGCACCTGGAGTGCTCGGCGATGGCGCACAAGTACCTGGGCCCCGCCTTCGACATCCACGGCGGTGGCCTCGACCTGATCTTCCCGCACCACGAGAACGAGATCGCCCAGGCCAAGGGCTACGGCGACGACTTCGCGCAGTACTGGGTGCACAACGCCTGGGTCACCATGAGCGGCGAGAAGATGTCGAAGTCGCTCGGCAACAGCGTGCTGGTCAGCGAGATGGTCAAGGTGTGGCGGCCCATCGTGCTGCGCTACTACCTGGGCACCCCGCACTACCGCTCGATGATCGAGTACAGCGAGGAGGCCCTGCGCGAGGCCGAGTCCGCGTTCGCGCGGATCGAGGGCTTCGTGCAGCGGGTCGTTGAGAAGGCCGGGGGAGTCGTCGAGCCCGCGGCCGAGGTGCCGCCGGCGTTCGCCGAGGCGATGGACGACGACCTGGGCGTGCCGCAGGCGCTCGCCGTCGTGCACACCACGGTCCGGCAGGGCAACAGCGCGCTGGCCGCCGACGACAAGGAAGCCGCCGTAGCGCGTCTCGCCGAGGTGCGCGCCATGCTCGGGGTGCTCGGACTCGACCCGCTGGACCCGCAGTGGGCCGGAGAGTCCGACCACGGTGAGGATCTCCATGGCGTCGTCGACACCCTGGTGCGGATGGTCCTCGACCAGCGCGAAGCGGCCCGGGGCCGTAAGGACTGGGGCACCGCGGATGCCATCCGCGACCAGCTCAACCAGTCCGGCCTGGTCATCGAGGACGGCCCGCAGGGCCCACGCTGGACCCTCGGCCCACGCTGAACCCACCCCGGTCAACGAAGATCGACTGTGCCGCCCGGCCCTCCGGGCGGCACACTGCATAGACGTACGTATTCATTCGTATCCATCGCATCGCCCAGACAGACACACAGACAGGTAGGTCATGGCAGCCAACAACCGCCGCATGTCCGGCAAGAAGGGCGCGCAGGTCGGCAGTGGCGGCCAGCGGCGCCGGGGCCTGGAAGGCAAGGGTCCCACCCCGCCCGCCGAGGCGCGCAAGGGCCACAAGAAGAACCGCATCGCCAACTCCAAGGCCAAGCAGGTCCAGCGCCGGGCACCGGTCGCGCGCGGACGCGGCGGCAAGGGCACGTCCGAGATGGTCGTCGGCCGCAACCCGGTCGTGGAGGCGCTGCGCGAGGGCGTTCCGGCGGTCACGCTCTACGTCCAGCAGTTCATCGACAACGACGAGCGGGTGCGCGAGGCGCTCCAGCTGGTCGCCGAGCGCGGTGGCGTCCACCTCATGGAGGCCCCGCGTCCCGAGCTGGACCGCATGACCAACGGACTCAACCACCAGGGCCTGGTCCTCCAGGTCCCGCCGTACGAGTACGCGCACGCCGAGGACCTCGCCAACGCGGCCTACGACAAGGGCGAGGACCCGCTGATCGTCGCCCTCGACGGGGTGACCGACCCGCGCAACCTCGGGGCGATCGTCCGCTCCGTCTCCGCGTTCGGCGGCCACGGCGTGCTCGTGCCCGAGCGGCGCGCGGCCGGCATGACC
>NZ_JAWOAI010000422.1:0-8964 GCF_033194735.1 Streptomyces sp. W16 | reverse complement strand
GGTCGGGCCCACCGGCACGCCGTGCTCCCTGAGCCGGGCGGCCAGCGCGGTGGCGAAGGCGGCCCGGTCGACGGCGGGCAGAAGCGGGCCGCTCGGCCTCATCGGACCAGGAGGTAGACCACCACGGCGACGACGACGGCCGCGACGACGACGGGGGCCAGCCGCTTGTACACCGACGCACCGGCCACCCGCATCAGGTCCAGCGGCTCGGCCGGCGCCGGCGGTGCCACGGCTGTCGGGACCGTCTCCGGCACTGCCTCCGCCTCCGGTTCGGCCTCCGGCTCGTCCTGCGTCGCCAGCAGTTGCGTTTCCACGTTCGCCACGAACTGCGCGAACAGCTTCTCCGAGATCTCCTTGATCATTCCGCTGCCGAACTGGGCAAGCCTGCCGCTGATGTTGAGGTCCGTGCTGACCGTCACGACCGTGCCCGCGCCCTCGCCGCGCAGCCGGGCGTCGACCGTCGCGGACGCGTTGCCGCCCCCGCGCATGTCCTTGCCGGCCGCGCTGATCACGGCGTGGTGGGCGGCCTCGTCCCGCTCCACGAAGCGTGCCGTCCCCGCGAACTGGCTGATCATGGGCCCGACTTTGACCCTGACCTTGCCCCGGTGGACGTCACCGTCGACGCCGGTGAGTTCGGCGCCGGGCATGCATGGGGCGAGGGCCTCCAGATCGGTGAGCGCCTTCCAGGCCCGCTCGACCGGCACACCGACGCTGAACTCGTTGTCGATCTTCATGGTCTCCTCGCTTCTTCGGGATAGCCGAGTGCGTCGAGGGCCCCGACGACGGCGGTGCGGTCGTCGGGGCTCTTGGCGACCGTGCTGAGCGTGCGGACGATGTCGTCGCGGGCCAGCCGCGAGACCCGCAGAGCCGCGAGGGCGGAGACCCAGTCGATGGCCTCCGCCATGCCGGGTGCCTTGTCGAGGTCCAACTCGCGTACCCGGCCGATGAATTCGGTGGTGGACGCGATCAGCGGCTCGTTCGCGGCCGGTACCGTGCGGCGCAGGATCTCCGCCGTGCGTTCGGGCGTCGGGAAGTCGATCCAGTGGTAGAGGCAGCGCCTGCGCAGCGCGTCGTGCAGTTCGCGGCTGCGGTTGGAGGTGAGCACCACGACGGGCGGCCGTACGGCGGTGAAGGTGCCCAACTCCGGGATACTGATGGCGGATTCGCCCAGGAACTCGAAGAGCAGCGCCTCGAACTCGTCGTCGGCCCGGTCGATCTCGTCGATCAACAGCACGGGTGGCAGCGGGCCTTGATGGCGCACCGCCCGCAACAGCGGCCGGTCGAGCAGGAAGTCCGCGCTGAACAGGTCGGCGTCGGACAGCTCCCGCCCGTGCGCCTCGGTCAGCCGGACGGCGAGCAACTGGCGCTGGTAGTTCCACTCGTACAGCGCCTCGCCCGCCGTCAGCCCCTCGTAGCACTGCAGCCGGATCAGCGGGGTGCCCAGGGCCTTGGCGAGGGCTTTGGCGGCACTGGTCTTGCCCACGCCGGGCTCGCCCTCCAGCAGCAGTGGCCGGTCGAGCAGTGTGGCGAGGAGGAGGGCGGTCGCCGTACCGTCGTCGACGAGGTGGCCGACCTCGTCGAGCCGCCGCCGTACGTCATCGGCGTCCGCGAAGAGTTCGCTCACCCGGTGGCCCGCCCACCCGCGGACCAGCGGTCCCGGCAGCCCGTCCCGCAGAACCAGAACTCGCCCTCGCCGGTGGTGAGACGGAGTGTCCCGGGGCCCACGGTCACGGTCATGCCACACACCGGGTCCACGGCCTGCGGAGGGTGCTCGGGCACGGGGGCCTTCGCCGCATGTACGACTCGGACCACGTCCGCGAGGATCGACAGCGCGATCTCGGCCGGCGTACGGGCGCCGATGTCCAGCCCGGCCGGAGCCTGGACGCGGGCCCGTTCCGCCTCGGTCAGGCCGAGTTCGTCGAGGAGGGCGGCGGCGCGGCGGTGGCTGGCGACCAGCGCGATGTGCCCGACACCCGCGTCCAGGGCGGCGCGCAGGGACTCCGCGTCGCCCCGGCCCTGCCCGGCCACGATCACCGCCGCCGTGTGGTCGCAGGGCGGGCCGTCGGGCAGGGAGCGTGCGGTGGCATAACCCAGCAGGGCGGCGAAGGCCACGCAGGCCTCCGCCACCGGCGTGGTTCCGACGATCTCGATCAGCGGCGGTGGCAGCACCGGCTCCAGGAAGATCTCCAACGCGCCGCCGGACAGGCAGGGGTTGATGACGACCCGTGCCCCGGGCGTCTCGGGGAACTCGGCGTCCCCCTGCGGCAGGACGCGCAGCAGCAGCGGTCCGCCGTCGTGCAGGGCGCCGAGCGCGGCCGTACGGACCGAGCCCTCGGCGCACTGGCCACCGACGAAGCCGTCGATGGTGCCGTCGCCGTGCACGATGGCCTCGTCGCCCGGGTGTGCCGAGGAGGGTGCCTGGGCCCGCACCACGCGCGCGTGGACGAACGGCACGCGCCGCTCGGTGAGTTCGAGGGCCCGCGCACTCAACTTGCCGGTCATCGCGACCACCTTCAGATCGGCGGAGTGGGTCGGCCCTGCATCGCTTCCCACACCCGCGAGGGTGTGAGCGGCATGTCCGCGTGCCGGATGCCGTACGGCTTCAGGGCGTCGACCACCGCGTTGACGATGGCGGGCGGCGAGCCGACCGTCGCGGACTCGCCGACCCCCTTGGCGCCGATGGGGTGGTGCGGGGAGGGTGTGACGGTGAACCCGGTCTCCCAGTCGGGGACTTCGAGCGCGGTCGGGATCAGGTAGTCCATGAGCGAGCCGCTGAGGCAGTTGCCGTCCTCGTCGAAGGAGATCATCTCCATCAGCGCCATCCCGACCCCGTCGGTGAGTCCGCCGTGCACCTGCCCCTCGATGATCATCGGGTTGATCCGGGTGCCGCAGTCGTCGACCGCGACGAAGCGGCGGACGGTCACCTTCGCCGTGCCCGGGTCGATGTCGACGACGCAGATGTAGGCGCCGTGCGGGTAGGTGAGGTTCTCCGGGTTGTAGCAGATCTGCGCCTCAAGACCGCCCTCCACACCCTCGGGCAGATCGCCCGCGCCGTGTGCCCGCATCGCGATGGCCTGGATGGTGACCGATGCCTCGGGGTCGCCCGCGACATGGAAGGAACCCTTCTCCCACTCCAGGTCCGCGACCGACACCTCCAGCATCCCGGAGGCGATCAGCCGTGCCTTGTCCCGCACCTTGCGGGCGACCAGCGCGGCGGCGGCGCCCGAGACGGGGGTGGAGCGGCTGCCGTAGGTGCCCAGGCCGAAGGGGGTCTGGTCGGTGTCGCCGTGCACCACGTCGATGTCCTGTGGCGGGATGCCGAGTTCCTCGGCGACGATCTGCGCGAACGTCGTCTCGTGCCCCTGCCCCTGCGACTGCACCGAGAGCCGCACGACCGCCTTCCCCGTCGGATGCACGCGCAGTTCGCAGCCGTCGGCCATGCCGAGGCCGAGGATGTCCATGTCCTTGCGGGGGCCCGCGCCGACCGCCTCGGTGAAGAACGAGACGCCGATGCCCATGAGTTCACCGCGGGCCCGCTTCTCGGCCTGCTCGACGCGCAGGGCGTCGTAGCCGGCGAGTTCCTTGGCCAGTTCCATGGTGGGCGCGTAGTTGCCGGAGTCGTAGACCCAGCCCGTCTTGGTGCGGAAGGGGAACTGCTCGGGCCGGATGAAGTTCTTCATCCTCAACTCGACCGGATCCATGGCGAGTTCGTACGCGAGGCAGTCGACGATCCGCTCGATCAGGTAGACGGCCTCGGTGATGCGGAACGAGCAGGCGTAAGCGACCCCGCCCGGCGCCTTGTTGGTGTAGACGGCGGTCATCTTGCAGTGGGCGGCTTCGATGTCGTAGCTGCCGGTGAAGACGCCGAAGAAGCCGGCCGGGTACTTCACGGGAGCGGCGGTGCCGTTGAACGCGCCGTGGTCGGCGAGTACTTGGGTGCGGACGGCAAGGATCCTGCCGTCGTGGGTGGCCGCGATCTCGCCGCGCATCACATAGTCGCGGGCGAAGCCGGTGCTGATGAGGTTCTCCGCGCGGTCCTCCATCCACTTCACCGGCTTGCCGGTCAGCAGCGAGCCGACGATCGCGCACACGTAACCGGGGTAGATCGGCACCTTGTTGCCGAAGCCGCCGCCGAGGTCGGGGGAGACGACCCGGATCTTGTGCTCCGGCAGGCCGGCGACGATCGCGTAGAGGGTGCGGTGGGCGTGCGGGGCCTGGGTGGTGGACCACAGGGTGAGGCGGCCGTCGACCTGGTCGAAGTCCGCGACCGCGCCACAGGTCTCCATCGGCGCCGGGTGCACACGCGGGTAGACGATGTCCTCGGTGACCACGACGTCCGCACGGGCGAACACCGCCTCGGTCTCGGCCTCGTCGCCGGTCTCCCAGTCGAAGCAGTGGTTGTCGGCCTTGCCCTCCAGGTCGTCGCGGATGACGGGCGCGTCGGGGGAGAGGGCGGTGCGTACGTCGATCACCGGGTCCAGCGGCTCGTACTCGACGTCGATCAACTCCAGGGCGTCCCGGGCCGCGTAGCGGTCCTCCGCCACGACGAAGGCGACCTCCTGGCCCTGGAAGCGGACCTTGTCGGTGGCGAGGACCGCCTGCACGTCGTTCGAGAGGGTCGGCATCCACGCCAGGCCCTTCTCGGCGAGCATCGCCCCGGTGACCACCAGCCGGACCTTCGGGTGGGCCTCGGCGAGCGTGGTGTCGACGGAGAGGACGCGGGCGTGCGCGAACGGCGAGCGCAGGATGGCCAGATGGAGCATGCCGGGCAGGTCGAGGTCGTCGACGTAGCGGCCCTTGCCGCGGACGAAGCGCGGGTCCTCCTTGCGCAGCATCCGGCCGTGGCCGCAGGGCTTCTGGTCGTTGTCGACGAACGCGGTGCGGTGGCCGTTCTCGGAGACGGCGGTCATGACGCGCTCCCCGAAGCCGAAGCCGAAGCCGAAGCCGAAGCCGAAGTGGCCTGTGTTTCGAGGGACGTTCGGGTCCCGGCCTCCTCGGCCGCCGCCCACCGGACCGAGCGGACGATGGTCGCGTAGCCGGTGCAGCGGCAGATCTGCCCGGAGATCGCCTCGCGGATCTCCTGGTCGGAGGGGTCGGGATTGCGGTCCAGGAGGGCACGCGCCGTCATCATCATGCCGGGCGTGCAGAAGCCGCACTGCAGGCCGTGGCACTCGACGAACCCGCGCTGCACCGGGTCGAGTTCACCGTTCTGTTCGAGCCCCTCGACGGTCCGCACCTCGTGCCCGCCCGCCATCGCGGCGAGCACGGTGCAGGACTTGACCGGCTCGCCGTCCAACCACACCACGCACGTACCGCAGTTGCTGGTGTCGCACCCCCAGTGGGTGCCGGTCAGCCGGAGGTGGTCGCGCAGGAAATGGACCAGCAGCAGCCGCCCTTCGATCTCCCGGGTGACCTCTTCGCCGTTGACGACCATGCTGACCTGCACGATCACACCTCCTGTCCGTCGATGCGGGCCACGGCCCGGCGCAGCACGCGCACGGTCAACTCCCGTGCCAGATGGCGCTTGTACTCGGCGCTGCCGCGCCGGTCGGTCACGGGGGAGCAGGCCTCGGCGGCGATGACCCCGGCCTGTCCGTACAGTTCCTCCGTCGGGCGCCGGCCGCGCAGGGCGTCGGCGATGCCGGGGATTCCGGCCGTGTTGGGGCCCACGGCGGCGAGCCCGACCCGGGCGTCGGCGATCAGCCCGTCACCGTCCAGCCACACCGCGGCACCGGCCGACACCACCGCCCAGTCACCGGCCCGCCGTTCGACCTTCTCGTACGCGCTGGACCCGTTCGGGCGGACCGGGAAGCGGACCTCGGTGAGGATCTCGGCGTCGCCGACGGCGGTCTCGTACGGCCCCTGGTGGAAGTCCCCCATGGACACCACCCGTTCGCCGCCCGTGCCCTGGATCACGCAGCTCGCGTCGAGCGTCGTGCACACCGCGGAGAGGTCCTCGGACGGGTCGGCCTGGCAGAGGGAGCCGCCGAGCGTGCCCCGGTTGCGCACCACGGGGTCGGCGATGACGCGCTCGGCGTCTCGGAACACCGGGAAGGCGGCGGCGAGTTCGTCGGACTCCAGCAGCTCGCGGTGGCGGGTCATCGCGCCGATGCGGATCAGCCCGGGTTCGACACGGACGTAACCCAGTTCGTCGTGCAGGTCGTTGATGTCGATCAGGTACTCGAAGTTGGCCAGCCGCAACTTCATCATCGGGATCAGACTGTGCCCGCCGGCCACCAGTCGTGCCGTGTCGCCCAGCCGGTCGAGCAGCGCGACCGCCTCGCCCACGCTGCCGACCCGCTGGTACTCGAACGGAGCGGGAACCTGCATACCGCAATCCCCCTGTCCTGCACGGCAGTTGGCCGGTCGGCCGGGTGCCGTGTCCGGGCCTCATTGGGCGCCCGGCGGACGGGGGTGTCAACGGCTGGTTAACCGTTCACTTAAGTTGCTCGTCCCGGGGAGCCGGGGAATCGGGCAGGTCGTCGAGGAAGTCCGCGGACGGCACGAAGAAGAGGCTTCCGGTGACGGCCGTGGAGAAGTCCAGGATGCGGTCGTGGGAGGCGGCGTCCGTGCCCAGGAACATGTTCCGCAGCATCTGCTCGGTGACCGAGGGCGTACGGGCGTACCCGATGAAGTAGGTGCCGAACTCGCCCTGACCCGCGCTGCCGAACGGCATGTTGTCGCGCAGGATCTTCCGCTCGGTGCCGTCCGGGCCCGTGATGACGTTGAGCGCGATGTGCGAGTCGGCCGGCTTGACGTCGTCGTCCATCTCCATGTTGGTCAACTTCGTGCGCCCGATGGCCCGTTCCTGCTGCTCCACCGGCAGCGCGTTCCAGGCGGCCATGTCGTGGACGTACTTCTGCACGATCACATAGCTGCCGCCCGCGAACTCCGGGTCTTCGCCGCCCACCACCACCGCCTGGCGGGCCGCCGCCCCGACGGGGTTCTCCGTGCCGTCGACGAAGCCCAGCAGATCCCGTACGTCGAAGTACTGGAACCCGGACACCTCGTCGCGCACGGAGACCGCGCCGCCCAGCCGCCCCATGATCTCGGCGGCCAGCTCGAAGCACAGGTCGGCCCGTACGGCCTTGATGTGGAACAGCAGGTCACCCGGGGTGGAGACGGCGGTGTGGCGGGCGCCGGCGAGTTCGCGGAACGGATGCAGCTCGGCGGGGCGCGGGCCCTCGAACAGCCGGTCCCACACCTCCGACCCGACGCCGGTCACACAGCTGAGCCGCCCGTCCGGCGCGCGGAACCCGATGGACCGGATCAACCCGCCCAGATCGGCGAGGAGTTCACGTGTGGTCTCCTCGCCGCCGGGCTCCACGGTGACGACGAGAAAGGTCGCGCTGGGAGTCAGGGACTCCAGCACCGCCTGCGTGGTCGGGGCGATCCGGTCGTTACTGATGCCGTCTGTGCCCTCAACTGTCATCTGCTCCACGCCTCCGCTGTGTCCTGGGAGGTGCCGACCACCGAGGCCGGCACCTTGAGACTCAGCCGAGTTTCCCAGTACGCGCGTCCCGCCACAGGTCCACCCCGCCGTCGACGGCGTACGAGTCGATCTCGGCCAGCTCCTCGTCGCTGAAGTCGAGGTTGTCCAGCGCGGCCACGTTCTGTTCCAGCTGCTCCGTGCGCGAGGCGCCGATCACGAGCGAGGTCACCCGCTCGTCGCGCAGTGCCCAGGCGAGCGCCATCTGCGCCAGGGTCTGACCGCGCTTGGCCGCGATGTCGTTCAGCGCGCGCAGCCGCCGCACCATGTCCTCGGTCAGCCAGCCAGCGTCGAACGACGTGCCCAGCGCGGCCCGCGACCCCTCCGGAATCCCGTCCAGGTACCGCCCGGTCAGCAGCCCCTGCGCCAGCGCCGTGAAACCGATGACCCCGAAGCCCTCGTCCTGCGCGGCGTCGAGCAGCCCGTCGTGCTCGATCCAGCGGTTGAGCATGCTGTACGACGGCTGGTGGATGAGCAGCGGCGTGCCCAGCTCGCGAAGGATGGCCGCGGCCTCCCGGGACCGCTCGGCGTCGTAGGAGGAGATGCCCACGTAGAGGGCCTTGCCCTGGCGGACGGCGGTGTCCAGCGCGCCCATGGTCTCTTCGAGCGGGGTGCCGGCGTCGAGGCGGTGGGAGTAGAAGATGTCCACATAGTCGAGGCCGGTGCGCTTGAGGGACTGGTCGAGCGAGGCCAGGACGTATTTGCGGGAGCCGCCGCCCTGGCCGTAGGGGCCGGGCCACATGTCCCAGCCGGCCTTGGTGGAGACCACCAGCTCGTCCCGGTACGGCGCGAGGTCCTGCTTCAGCAGTCGGCCGAAGTTGCTCTCGGCGGCGCCGTAGGGCGGGCCGTAGTTGTTCGCCAGGTCGTGGTGGGTGATGCCGAGGTCGAAGGCGCGCAGCGCGATCTCGCGCTGCGTCTCGAACGGCCGGTCGTCACCGAAGTTGTGCCAGTAGCCCAGCGACAGCAGGGGCAGGTCGAGCCCCGAGCGGCCCGTGCGGCGGTAGCGCATCGTGCTGTCGTAGCGCCCCGGATCTGCGATGTGGTTCACCGCGCCAACTCTGCCCGCGCCCGCCGCGCGCGTCCAACCGATCCCGGTCATCGGATTCAGCAGCGCCGACGCATAATCCGGCAGCGGATCGCTGAGCGGACCGCTGCTGTTCGACGGCCCCTCGTTCGTCCCTAGGGTCCTTTTCATGAACTGCGACATATCGGTGGGCGTCGACTCAGCGGGCCGCGACCGGGAACCGCTGCGCGTCGGCGTGCGCATCCCGCCCTGCGACCGGGCGGACCGGGTGGCCCGGACCGTACGACGGGCCGAGGAGCTCGGCTTCGACCAAGTGTGGTTCCCCGACTCGCAGTTGCTGTGGCGGGACGTGTTCACCACCCTCACCGCCGCGGCCTTCGCCACCGAGCGGATCGGCCTCGGCACCGCCGTCACCAACCTGGCCACCCGGCACCCGTCCGTCGTGGCGTCG
>NZ_JAWOAI010000421.1:0-8966 GCF_033194735.1 Streptomyces sp. W16 | reverse complement strand
GGCCTGGCAGTCGCCGGCGGTCTGATCGCCGGCGCCTTCGGCGGCTGGCGCGCCTCCCGGCTGCGCCCGGCGGACGCCCTGCGCCGCGTCGAGTAGCGAGCAGCTGGTCAACACCGGTAACTGCAGCGCCCCCTAAGGGGCGCGGGGAACTGCGCGACCAGCCACAACGCAGCCGCAGACAAATGACGGCGTAATGGGGTCCGTCCCGCGACGGGCCCCAACCCCCTTTACTTCCCCAGGAGTTGCACCATGTACGAACTCAGAGGCGTCACCAAGCTCTACTCACGCGGCAAGGAAACCGTCCACGCCCTCGACGGCATCGACCTGACCATCGGCGACGGCGACCGCCTCGTCATCCAGGGCCCCACCGGCGGCGGCAAGTCGACGCTGCTGCAGATGATCGGCGCCCTCGACCGGCCCACCGCCGGCGAAATCGTCCTGGACGGCGTCGACTTGGCGAAGCTGTCCGAGGCCAAGCTCACCAAGGTGCGCAGCGAGAACATCGGGTTCGTGTTCCAGTCCTTCAACCTGATCCCGACGCTCACCGCGCAGGAGAACGTCGAGACCGCCCTTGTACCGCTGGGCCTGAAAGCGAAGATCCGGCGTGAACGGGCCGCCGAGGCGCTGGTCTCGGTCGGCCTGGGTGAGCGGGCCAACCACCTCCCCGGCGAGATGTCCGGAGGGCAGCAGCAGCGTGTCGCCATCGCCCGCGCGCTGGTCAAGCAGCCCAAGGTGCTGCTGGCCGACGAGCCGACCGGCAACCTCGACGAGTCGATGCGCGACGAGATCATGGACGTACTGGAGCGCATGTGGAAGGAGCACGGGCTGACCTTCATCATGGTCACCCACGACTCCGCCATCGCGAAGAAGGCCCCGCGTCTCGCCACCATCCGCAAGGGGAAGATCACGGTGAAGGAGAACGCGGCGTCCAAGTAACTCCGGTGCGGTGCAAGGGAGTTCGGCGGAGCAGGAGACTCCGTAGCGGAGTTCTCGCGGGCTGAACCCGTCGACTGGGTAACGGAGTTCACGCGG
The DNA here is from genome assembly GCF_033194735.1 of Streptomyces sp. W16. NCBI lineage: Bacteria > Bacillati > Actinomycetota > Actinomycetes > Kitasatosporales > Streptomycetaceae > Streptomyces > Streptomyces sp. W16. Next base: position 7,934 of record NZ_JAWOAI010000421.1, on the reverse strand, counting down.
GCTCGTAACATTCTGCGGCTGTGCTTTCTCACCCTCCTCTCATCTCTTGAAGCGGTTGATCACCCCTCGGCATACTGCGTGTTCCGGGGGGTGTACGCGCAGGTGTGCGAACTTTCCCCCGGCCGGGCGAATGGGGAAATTCGCCCGCTACCTGAGCTCCAGGGGGAGTTTTGCGCAGACAAGTGAAGAGAGCGTACGCGGCCGGTGTCGCCACGGCCGCCGCCGTCGCCCTCGCCGCCGGCATGACCAGCCCGGCGTCGGCGAAGCCCGAACAGGACGCGCGGAGCACGACCGGCTCCGCGCAGCGTACGGCCGGTGCCGCGCAGGCCCGGCTGGCCGGCGAACACCACCTCACCCTGATCACCGGCGACCGCGTCACCGTCGATGCCAAGGGCCGGGTCGTGGGCCTCCAGCCGGCGAAGGGCCGTCAGCACATACCGGTTCAGGTACGGAAGATCGCCGGGCACACGCTCGTCATACCCGCCGACGCCGCCCGCCTGGTCGCGACCGGCAAGCTCGACCAGCGGCTCTTCGACATCACCGAACTCGACAAGTCCGCCGAGCGCGCCTCCCAGAAGGCCGGCCTGAAGGTCATCGTCGGCTACCAGGGCGCCGCGACCGCCACCAGGGCCGACGTCCGCGACGCGGGCACGCTGCGCCGCTCCCTGAAGACCCTGAACGCCGACGCCGTCCAGACCCCACAGAAGGACACCCACGAGCTGTGGGACGCCCTCACCAACGGGGACCGTACGGCCGCCGGTATCGCGCACGTCTGGCTCGACGGCGTCCGCAGTGCCAGCCTCGACAAGTCCGTGCCGCAGATCGGCGCCCCCAAGGCGTGGGCGGCCGGCTACACCGGCAAGGGCGTCAAGATCGCCGTACTGGACACCGGGGTCGACGCCGACCACCCGGACCTGAAGACGCAGGTCATCGAGGCCAAGAACTTCTCCACCGCCGCCGACACGAAGGACCGCGTCGGGCACGGCACGCATGTCGCGTCCATCGCGGCGGGCACCGGCGCGCTGTCGCACGGCAAGTACAAGGGCGTCGCGCCCGGCGCGAAGATCCTCAGCGGCAAGGTCCTCGACGACAGCGGCTCCGGTGACGACTCCGGCATCCTCGCCGGCATGGAGTGGGCGGCCGGGCAGGGCGCCGACATCGTCAACCTGAGCCTCGGCGGCCAGGACACCCCGGGCATCGACCCGTTGGAGGCGGAGGTCGACAAGCTCTCCGCCGAGAAGGGCATCCTCTTCGCCATCGCGGCGGGCAACGAGGGCCCGGAGTCCATCGGTTCGCCCGGCAGCGCGGACGCGGCCATCACCGTCGGCGCGGTCGACGGCAACGACAAGCTCGCCGACTTCTCCTCCACCGGTCCGCGCCTCGGCGACGGCGCCATCAAGCCGGACGTCACCGCGCCCGGCGTCGACATCACGGCCGCCGCCGCCCCCGGCAGCCTCATCGACCAGGAGGTCGGCGAGAACCCGCCCGGCTACCTGACCATTTCGGGTACGTCGATGGCGACCCCGCATGTCGCCGGTGCCGCCGCCCTCCTCAAGCAGGAGCACCCCACGTGGGGCTACGCCGAGCTGAAGGGCGCGCTGACCGGGTCTGCGAAGGGCGGCAACTACACGCCGTTCCAGCAGGGTTCGGGCCGGATCGCCGTCGACAAGGCCATCAAGCAGACCGTGATCGCCGACCCCGTGTCGGAGAGCTTCGGCGTCCAGCAGTGGCCGCACACCGACGACACCCCGGTCACCAAGCAGCTCACCTACCGCAACCTCGGCACCAAGGACGTCACCCTCAGCCTCACGGTGGCGGCCACCGACCCCAAGGGCCACACGGCCCCCTCCGGCTTCTTCAAGCCGAGCGCGACGAAGGTGACCGTCCCGGCCGGCGGCAAGGCCTCGGTCGGCCTGACCGTCAACACCAAGCTGGGCGGCACGCTCGACGGCGCCTACTCCGCGTATGTGACGGCGACGGGCGGCGGGCAGAGCGTCCGTACGGCCGCGGCCGTGGTGCGCGAAGTGCAGTCGTACGACCTCACGTTGAAGTTCATCGGCCGTGACGGCGCCCCGGCCCCGTACTACGACGCCTCGGTGGCGGGCCTCTCCGGCCTCGGCAACGGCGAGTTCTTCAGCCCGTACGACGCCTCGGGCACCGTCAAGGTCCGTGTCCCCAAGGGCGGTTACGTCCTGGACACCGGGATCTTCGTCGACCCGATGGACCCGGCCAAGGGAGCCGACTGGCTCGCCCGGCCCAAGCTGGACATCGCAAAGGACACCACCGTCACGATCGACGCCCGTACGGCCAGGCCGGTCGACATTACGGTGCCGGACACCGGCGCCGAGTCGGCCTTCGCGTCGCCCGCCTACTCGATCACGACGCCGGACGGGAGCGGCACCTCCTTCGGCTGGCTCCTGGAGACGTACGACAACTTCCGTACCGCGCACCTCGGTCCGCAGGTCACCGACGGCTCGCTGTCCGAGCAGTGGGACGCCCACTTCGTCAAGGGCACCGACGAGCAGTACGACACCACGACCGGCGCCAAGGTCAAGAAGCTCGCGACCGGCTACACCAAGCACTACAAGGCGAGTGAACTCGCCACCGTGAAGGCCCACATGGGTGCCGGAGCGAGCGGCAAGACCGGTGCGCTCAGCGCCTTCGGCTACCTGCCCGACAGCTTCGGCGGCTCCGCCATCGGCGTTCAGCAGAAGCTGCCCGGCACCCGCACCCTGCACGTCTCCACGATCGACGGGGTGCTGTGGGGGATGAACTTCGAGCAGGACGCCGGTCGGGACGCCGACGGCTTCCCGATCGCGGAGGCCTACTACACGCTGGGCGCCGCGCAGAACTTCAAGGGGGGCCAGACCTACTCCCGGACGCTCAACACGGCCGTCTTCGGCCCGCACCTCACCACCGGCTACGGCGTGTTCCGCAGCGGCAACGAGATCTCCGGGTTCCTGCCGCTGTTCGCCGACTCCCAGGGGAACGCCGGCTCGTCGACGTTCACCTCGGTGAACACGACCCTGTACCGCAACGGCAGCAAGGTCGGCTCCAACAAGGACCCGCTGTTCGGCGACGGCACGTTCAAGGTCCCGGCCGCCAACGCCGCCTACAAGCTGACCACTTCGGTCATCCGCAGCGTCAAGATCGCCGCCGCCTCCACCCGGATCGACGCGAGCTGGACGTTCTCCTCGAAGAAGCCGTCCGGTTCCACCGTCGCCCAACTCCCGGTCTCCACGGCCCGTTTCCACGCGGTCACCGGCCCGGACAACCGCGTCGAGGCAGGCAAGAAGGTGACCTTCCCGGTCACCGTCGAGGGCGCGGCAGCCGGCCGCAACCTCAAGTCGCTCGGCGTATGGGTGTCGTACGACTACGGCCAGACCTGGAAGAAGGTCACCGTGGTCAACGGAAAGATCACCGTCACCGACCCGGCCAAGGGCAAGGCCATCTCCTTCCACGCCAAGATCGCCGACAAGAAGGGCAACAAGTCGACGATCTCGATCTACAACGCGTACTACGGCAAGTGAGCCGCTAGTACCTGAGTAGGCCGACAGCGAACGGCCCGCCGGAAGTGCAGCTTCCGGCGGGCCGTTCGTGTTTCCGTGGCCCCATGACAGCCCAGACCGTCGAGTACATCCGGTACCGCATCCCCGAGCAGCGGTCGGCGGAGTTCCTGGCCGCCTACACCCGCGCCGCACGCCAACTGGCCGCGGCCCCGCAGTGCGTGTCGTACGAACTGGCCCGTTGCGAGGAGTACGCAGAGAACGGAGCGCACTTCGTCCTGCGCATCACCTGGACGTCCACCGAGGCACACCTGGAGGGCTTCCGCCGGTCGGAGCTGTTCCCGCCGTTCCTCGCCGAGATCGGCCCCTACGTCGAGAACATCGAGGAGATGCGCCACTACGAGCCGACACCGGTCCGCGGCAACGGCTCGGCCGTCCCCACCCTGTACGACTGGGCGGGCGGCGCCGAGGCCTTCTCCCGGCTGACCGAGGTCTTCTACGACAAGGTCCTCAAGGACGACCTCCTCGCCCCGCTCTTCACCGACCTGGCCCCCGAACACGCCGCGCACGTCGCCCTCTGGCTGGCCGAGGTCTTCGGCGGTCCGGCGGCCTACTCCGAGACCCAGGGCGGCCACGGCCACATGGTCGCCAAGCATTTTGGCAAGAACATCAGCGAGCCCCAGCGCCGCCGCTGGGTCAACCTCGTCCAGGACGCTGCGGACGACGCGGGCCTGCCGACGGACGCGGAGTTCCGTTCGGCGTTCGTCGCCTATGTGGAGTGGGGGACGCGGCTGGCGGTGTACTTCTCCGGCCCGGACGCGCAGTCGCCGGCCGAGCAGCCGGTGCCGCGCTGGAGTTGGGGGTCGATGCCGCCTTACCAGGGGTGACGTCGCCGTCGGCCGACGCGGGCGGACCTCGGCGTCACGGAGTGAGCCCGGGACGGTCGGCCGACGCACCCGCCCGGTTCGCGTCCGCGCCCCAGCTCGCCAGCAGGCGAAGGGCGTCGGCGGACGGGGAGCCCGGTTCCGCGTGGTAGGTGACCAGGATCTGCCCGGAGCCGTCCGACAGGCGGAAACCCTCGAAGTGCAGGGAGAGGTCACCGACCAGCGGATGGTGGAGGTGCTTGACGCCGTAGGTCTTCTCCTTGACGTCGTGGGTCGCCCACAGCCGCCTGAACTCCTCGCTCTTCACGGAGAGTTCACCCACCAGCGCGGACAGCCGCGGGTCGTCCGGATAGCAGCCCGCGTCCATCCGCAGCATGCTGACGATGTCCACCGCCTTCTGCTCCCACTCCACGTACAGATCCCGGTACTCGGGCCGCAGGAACACCAGCCGCGCCCAGTTCCGCTCCTGCGGCGGCAGCTCGGACCAGTCGCCGAAGACGGCCGCGGCCATCCGGTTCCACACCAGGATGTCCGTGCGGCGGCCCGAGATGTACGCCGGGACCGTGTCGATCGTGTCGAGCAGCTGCCGTAGCGGCGTCCGCACGTGCTGGGCCGGGGCCGACGGCTTCTTCTTGTGCTGCTTCGGCTTCGCCAGGTGGGTGAGGTGCGAGGACTCGGCATCCGTCAGGCGCAGCGCGCGGGCGATCGCGTCCAGGACCTCCGCCGACACGTTCCGCCCGTTGCCCTGTTCGAGGCGGGTGTAGTACGCCACCGACACCCCGGCCAGCTGCGCCAGCTCCTCGCGCCGCAGCCCGGGCACCCTGCGGTGCCGCCCGAAGTCCGGCAGCCCGACGTCCTCCGGCTTCAGCCGGGCCCGCCGGGTGCGCAGGAACTCGCTGAGCTCGGCACGCCGGTCCAGCGGCCGGCCGGGGGCCGGGGGCTCGGTCGCGGATTCGGGGTGTTCGTCCATACGGTCCAGTATTCCCGGTCGTACGCCCAAGAGCCTGACCTCGCTGGTGGTAGGCACAGCGGACGTACGCAGAAGCGTGGCCTGGGTAGCCGTGGGACTTTCAGGCAGGCTGTTGGATGTGCCCGGCCGGAAGGCAGCCGGGCGCACATCCCCCTAGGAGTGTTCCGGCATGACCACAGTCGCCGCATACGCAGCCCCCGCCGCCAAGGCTCCCCTGGAGCGCACCACGATCGAGCGCCGGGCCGTCCGCGAGTTCGACGTCCTGATCGACATCAAGTTCGCCGGTATCTGCCACTCGGACATCCACCAGGCCCGCGAGGGCTGGGGCGAGGCCATCTTCCCGATGGTGCCCGGCCACGAGATCGCCGGCATCGTCTCCGAGGTCGGCCCCGGTGTCACCAAGTTCCGGGTGGGCGACCGGGTGGGTGTCGGCTGCATGGTCGACTCCTGCCGCGAGTGCGACAACTGCAAGGCGGGCCTTGAGCAGTACTGCACCGGCGGCAACGTCGGCACGTACAACGCCGTCGGCAAGGACGGCGAGCCCACCTACGGCGGCTACGCCGAGAAGATCGTCGTCGACGAGAACTACGTCCTCGGCATCCCCGAGGGCATCTCCCTCGACGTGGCCGCCCCGCTGCTCTGCGCCGGCATCACCACCTACTCGCCGCTGAAGCACTGGAACGCCGGCCCCGGCAAGAAGGTCGCGGTCATCGGCATGGGCGGCCTCGGCCACATGGCCGTCAAGATCGCGCACGCGCTCGGCGCGGAGGTCACCGTCCTCTCGCAGTCCCTGCGCAAGCAGGAGGACGGCCTGAAGCTCGGCGCCGACCACTACTACGCGACCAGCGACCCGAAGACCTTCGCGGAACTGCGCGGCAGCCTCGACCTCATCATCTCCACCGTGTCGGCTCCGCTCGACCTCGGCGCGTACCTCTCGCTGCTGCGGACGGACGGCGCGCTGGTCAACGTGGGCGCCCCCGAGGAGCCCGTCTCCCTCAACCTGTTCTCCGTGATCGGCGGCCGCAAGACCCTCGCCGGTTCCGGTATCGGCGGCATCCAGGAGACCCAGGAGATGCTGGACTTCTGCGCCGAGCACGGCTTCGGCGCCGAGATCGAGCTGATCTCCGCGGATCAGATCAACGAGGCGTATGAGCGCGTCCTCGCCAGCGATGTGCGGTACCGCTTCGTGATCGACACCGCCACGATCTGACTGCGTCGCTTTTAGCAGGGGTGCGGGGTGCGGTGCGCTGTCGAGTGCGGGTGCGTCGTGGTTGCTCGCGCAGTTCCCCGCGCCCCTAAAAACGGCTGTGCTGGTCCGACCTTTAGGGGCGCGGGGAACTGCGCGACCAGCCCCCACGGCCCCGCAGCCGCCGACGAACCTCAGCCCCCCACCCTGTTCCGCCCCAACAGCCACAGCAGATACGGCCCCCCGACCAACGAGGTGAGCGCCCCCACCGGAACCTCCAGCGGGGGCAGCACCGTGCGGGCAGCGAGATCCGCCGTCACGACAATCACCGCACCCGTCAACGCCGAGCACAGCAAAGGCAGTTGGGGCGTACGGGTGAGCCGGCGGGCCAACTGCGGGGCGGTCAGCGCGACGAACCCGATCGGCCCGGCCGCCCCGGTCGCCGTCGCCGCCAGCACCACCCCGAGCACGGTCAGCGCGAGCCGAGTCCGGTCCACCCGCACCCCGAGCGAGGCCGCCGTATCGGCGTCGAGCCCCAGCGGCCGTACGGCCCGGCTCGCCCACACCAGCGCGGGCAGACACACCAGCAGTACGACGGCCAGCGGCTCCGCCTGCTCCCAGCCGCGCCCGTTGAGCGAGCCCGTCAGCCACAGCTTCACCTGCTCGGCGGCCTCCAGCTCACTGTCGGCGAGATACAGCTGCACGACGGCCGACAGCGCGACCCCGATACCAACTCCGGTCAGCACGAACCGACTTGGCTGCATCCCGTGCCGCCACGCCAGCACATATACGAGCGCGGCGGCGGCGAGCCCGCCCACCACGGAGACGACGGGCATCGCACCGGGCGAGGCGACCAGCCCGGTGGACAGCGCGAGCACGGTCGCGGCGGCGGCACCGTGTCCCACCCCGATCACGTCCGGACTGGCCAGCGGATTCCGGGTGACGGTCTGCACCAGCGCCCCCGCGAGCCCCAGCGCCACCCCGACCAGCGCCCCCAGCACGATCCGCGGCACCCGCAACTCGTCCACGACGAGCTCGTAGGGCCCCGATCCGGTACGGAGCGTGTGCCACACCTCGGCCGGCGAGATGTAGGTCTGGCCCAGACAGGCGGCGGCGCCCATCGCAACGACCAGCAGTAGTACGAGAGTTACGGCGACGACGGCCGAACGGCGGTGCAGGAGCAGGGAGATGGTGGGGCGGGGGCGCAGGACGGTGACGCCGGTGGTGCTCACAGGGCGGTTCCCCGGCGCCGGACCAGCACCACCAGCACCGGCACTCCCACCAACGCCGTCATCACCCCGGCCGGCACCTCCGCCGGTGCCCGCACCACCCGGCCCACCGCGTCCGCCGCGACCAGCAGCGCCGCGCCGAGCAGCGCGGACAGCGGG
>NZ_JAWOAI010000420.1:0-9003 GCF_033194735.1 Streptomyces sp. W16 | reverse complement strand
TCGGCCCCGCGCGCGGCCGCCTCGGCGGCGCGTACGAGCGGCTCCAGCTCCTCCGGGGTGACGGCGGACCGGGACACGACCCCCGAGGCGGTGCCCTCCTTGCCGTCGACGGTCGCGATGACGGTGAGCGTGCGCCCGCGCGTGACACCGTTCGTGGTCAGCGCGTTGCCCGCCCAGCGGAGGTTGGCGGTGGAGTGCTCGTCGGCGATTACGACACAACCGTCGGCCCGGGACAGTTCGAGGGCGCGCTCGACGACCTCGTGCGGCTTGTTCGTACGGGTGCTCATCGACCGGCCTCCTGGGTCGTGTTGAGGATATTGACGCCCGTGAAGAGGGCCGACGGGCAGCCGTGCGAGACCGCGGCGACCTGACCCGGCTGGGCCTTGCCGCAGTTGAAGGCGCCGCCCAGGACGTACGTCTGCGGACCGCCGACGGCCGTCATGGACCCCCAGAAGTCGGTGGTCGTCGCCTGGTACGCGACGTCCCGCAGTTGCCCGGTGATCCGCCCGTTCTCGATCTTGAAGAACCGTTGCCCGGTGAACTGGAAGTTGTAGCGCTGCATGTCGATCGACCACGACCGGTCGCCGACCACGTAGATCCCGCGGTCGACCCCGCCGATCAGATCCTCCGTGGACAGCCCCGCCGGGTCCGGCTGCAGCGACACGTTGGCCATGCGCTGCACCGGGACATGGCCGGGGGAGTCGGCGTAGGCGCAGCCGTTCGAGCGGTCGAAGCCGGTCAACCTGGCGATACGGCGGTCGAGTTGGTAGCCGACCAGGGTGCCGTCCTTGACCAGGTCCCAGGACTGGCCCTCGACGCCCTCGTCGTCGTAGCCGATGGTCGCGAGGCCGTGTTCGGCGGTGCGGTCGCCGGTGACGTTCATCCGCTCGGAGCCGTACTTGAGTTTGTTGAGCTTGTCGAAGGTGGCGAAGGAGGTGCCGGCGTAGGCGGCCTCGTAGCCGAGCGCGCGGTCCAGTTCGGTGGCGTGGCCGATGGACTCGTGGATCGTCAGCCACAGGTTGGACGGGTCGACGACGAGGTCGTACAGGCCCGCCTCGACGCTCGGCGCCCGCATCTTCTCGGCGAGCAGCTCGGGGATCCGCGCCAGCTCCTCGTCCCAGTCCCAGCCGGTACCCGTCAGATACTCCCAACCGCGTCCCACGGGCGGCGCGATCGTGCGCATGGAGTCGAACTCACCGCTCGACTCGTCGACCGACACCGCGTTCAGCTGCGGGTGCAGCCGGACGCGCTGCTGGGTGGTCACGGTCCCGGCGGTGTCGGCGTAGAACTTGTTCTCGTGCACGGTGAGCAGCGACGCGTCCACATGGTTGACGCCGTCCGCCGCGAGCAGCCGGGCGCTCCAGTCCGCCAGCAGCCCCGCCTTCTCCTCGTCGGGCACGGAGAACGGATCGATCTCGTACGACGAGATCCACGTCCGTTCCTCGTGCACGGGCTCGGCGGCCAGCTCGACGCGCTCGTCCGACCCGGCCGCCTTGATCACCTGGGCGGAGAGCTTCGCCATCGCCACCGCCTGCGAGGCGACCTTGGCGGCGGCGTCGAGACTCAGGTCCACCCCCGACGCGAACCCCCAGGTGCCGCCGTGCACGACCCGCACCGCGTACCCGAGGTCGGTGGTGTCCGACGTGCCGGCGGGCCGGGCGTCCCGCAGCCGCCAGGACGCGCTGCGCACCCGCTCGAACCGGAAGTCCGCGTGCTCGGCCCCGAGCGCACGCGCGCGTGCCAGTGCGGCGTCGGCCAGAGCGCGTAGCGGAAGCGCCGTGAAGGCTTCGTCGATGGAATGAGGCACGGAGGTCTCCCTGCTGTCGTGGCCTGTGGGGTCCGATCATGTCGCGCGGACAGGCGCGGGGACCACACGTTTCCGCCCGGCGTCGGCTCTTTCTGTAGAGACCCGACAGTGAGCCCCCTAAGCCACTGTCGGTGCCCGATTGTCCCGTGGAGCGGGCCGACCGATAGGTTTTCGATAAGGCCGTCTGTCAACCAGGGTGTACCGGGCAGGCGCGTAAGACCGCTATCGAAAGGGTGATCCGTTGAGCCGCTCGGTTCTCGTCACCGGAGGCAACCGGGGCATCGGCCTCGCCATCGCCCGTGCGTTCGCCGACGCCGGCGACAAGGTCGCGATCACGTACCGCTCGGGTGAGCCGCCGGCTGCCCTCCTTGAATTGGGCTGCCTGGCCGTGAAGTGCGACATCACCGACACCGAGCAGGTGGAGCAGGCCTACAAGGAGATCGAGGCCGAGCACGGTCCGGTCGAGGTCCTGGTCGCCAACGCGGGCGTCACCAAGGACACGCTCCTCATGCGCATGTCCGAGGAGGACTTCACCTCGGTCGTCGACACCAACCTCACCGGCACCTTCCGCGTCGTCAAGCGTGCCAACCGCGGCATGCTGCGCGCCAAGAAGGGCCGTGTCGTCCTCATCTCGTCGGTCGTCGGGCTGCTGGGCGGTGCGGGTCAGGCGAACTACGCCGCCTCCAAGGCGGCCCTGGTCGGCTTCGCTCGCTCGCTCGCGCGTGAGCTGGGTTCGCGCAACATCACCTTCAACGTCGTCGCGCCCGGCTTCGTCGACACCGACATGACCAAGGTGCTCAGCGACGAGCAGCGCGAGAACATCGTGAAGCAGGTGCCGCTCGGCCGTTACGCGCAGCCCGAGGAGGTCGCCGCGACGGTGCGGTTCCTCGCCTCGGACGACGCCTCGTACATCACTGGAGCCGTCATCCCCGTAGACGGCGGACTGGGAATGGGTCACTGATCACCATGAGCGGAATTCTCGAGGGCAAGCGCGTCCTGATCTCCGGTGTGCTGCTGGAGTCCTCCATCGCCTTCCACGCCGCCAAGCAGGCCCAGGAGCAGGGCGCGGAGATCATCCTGACCGCGTTCCCGCGGCCCACGCTGACCGAGCGCATCGCCAAGAAGCTCCCCAAGCCCACCAAGGTCATCGAGCTGGACGTCACCAACGACGAGCACCTCGCGCGTCTCGCCGACGTCGTCGGCGAGGAGCTGGGCGGCCTCGACGGTGTCGTGCACTCCATCGGCTTCGCGCCGCCGGACGCGCTGGGCGGCAACTTCCTCAACACGCCCTTCGCGTCGGTCGCCACGGCCATGCACGTCTCGGCGTTCTCCCTGAAGTCGCTGACCATGGCCTGCCTGCCGCTGATGCAGAACGGCGGCTCGGTCGTCGGCCTCACCTTCGACGCGTCCTTCGCCTGGCCGCAGTACGACTGGATGGGCCCGGCCAAGGCCGCCCTGGAGGCCACCAGCCGCTACCTCGCCCGCGACCTGGGCAAGCAGAACATCCGCTGCAACCTCGTCTCCGCGGGCCCGCTCGGCTCGATGGCCGCCAAGTCCATCCCGGGCTTCAGCGAGCTGGCCTCCGTGTGGGACAACCGCTCCCCCCTGGAGTGGGACCTCAACGACCCGGAGCCGGCCGGCAAGGCCATCGTCGCCCTGCTGAGCGACTGGTTCCCGAAGACCACGGGCGAGATCGTCCACGTGGACGGCGGCCTGCACGCCATCGGCGCCTGACCTCCCGGCCCGACTTCTCCTACGGCGTCGACGCCCCGTTTCCCGCACCGCGCGGGAAACGGGGCGTCACCCGTTCGGCCCCGCAGACCGGGCGGGGGCGGGCCACAACTGCGCACTCTGGATTACGCGTTCACCACGCGATTTCCTCCCCAGCACCGCCGAGGAGGTTCCCCTTGTGCGCCTTTCCCGCAGCCTGGCCTCAGTGACCGCCGCCTTCGCGCTCGTCATCTCCCTGGCGTACGAGGCGATGCCCCACGCACGCGTGGAGGCCCGAAAACCGGCCGCCGCACCCCAGCTGTTCGGCGCCGCGTGCCGCACCGCCGTCCACGGCTCGCATGTGATCGCGTACTGCCACAACCCGTACCCCCAGACCGACCGCGTCAGCCTGCACATCGAGTGCGACCGCTGGTGGGACATCGACAGCGACGGCACCGGGATCGACGCAGGACCGGCGCAGACCGTACGGCTGGCCGGCCGCTGCTGGGAGGACGTCCGCGCGGTGTGGGTCAGCCACCAGAAGAGGGCGAGCTGAACCGCCCCGGGCGGCACACGAACGGATAGCCCGCGGCCTCCGCCGCGGCCCCCCGCGCGTCACCCGCGCGGATCGCGTCCACGAGCCGCGTGTGGTCCATGTACGACTCCGGAGTCAGCTCCTCACCGACGTCCGCACGCAGCCAGTCCCGCAGCACCTCGCCCAGGTCGGCGTACATCGCCGTCATGACGTCGTTGTGCGAGGCGGCCACCACGGCCATGTGCAGGGTCGCGTCGGCCGTCACGAAGGCCTCCGCGTCCCCCGACTCCCACGCTTCCTCACGTCGTACGAGCAGGGCGTCCAGCTGCTTGAGATCCTTCTCGGTGCGCCGGCCGGCCGCCAGCTGCGCCGCCGACGACTCCAGGGTGGAACGCAGTTCGGCGATGTGCCGGGGGTCGGCGTCCGCGAACCGGCGGTGCATCACGCCGGCCAGCTCGCTGGTCGCCACGACGTAGGTGCCGGAGCCCTGGCGGATGTCCAGCAGACCGTTGTGCGCGAGCGCGCGGACGGCTTCGCGGACCGTGTTGCGGGCGACCCCGAGCTGCTCGACCAGCTCCGGCTCGGTCGGGATCCGGGAGCCGACCGGCCACTCGCCCGAGGTGATCTCGTTCCGCAGCGCGGCGATGACCTGCTCGGACAGCGCCGAACGACGGGGGTGGCTCAGGGGCATGGCACACCTTCGCATGTGCGGGGCGGGAGCGGGCCACCCGGGGATGGACAACCAATCATCCCATGATTCTATGATGGGCGGCATGGTGAGCGAGGAAACCCGGACAGCGAAGTCCACGACGACGAACAGCGGCGGCCCGGCCGCGAGCGAATTCCCGGCACCGACAGGAGGACCGTCCGCGTCCACGCGCGCGTGGACGACGCGTCTGGTCGTCGTCGGCATCGTGCTCGCCGCACTGAACCTCCGTCCCGCCATCACCAGCCTCGGCGCCCTCCTCGAAGAGGTCCGCGACGGCCTCGGCATGAGCGGCAGCGTCGCCGGACTGCTCACGTCCGTCCCCCCGTTGTGCTTCGCCGCCTTCGGCGTCATGGCCCCGCGCCTGGCCCGCCGCTTCGGCCCGAGCACGGTGGTCTGCGCCGGCATGGTCGCCATCACCGCGGGCCTGCTCATACGGCCGTACGTCGGTGGCACGGCGGGCTTCCTGGCCGGCAGCGCGCTCGCGCTCATGGGCATCGCGGTCAGCAACGTCCTGATGCCGGTGATCGTCAAGCGCTGGTTCCCCGACCGGGTCGGCTCCATGACCGGCCTGTACTCGATGGCCCTCGCCCTCGGGACCGCCGCCGCGGCGGCGGTCACCGTGCCCATGACCGAGGCCCTGGGCGGCAGTTGGCGCTCCGGCCTGACCGTGTGGGCGGCGCTGGCCGCCGCGGCCGTACTGCCGTGGATCGCTCTCGCACGACACCGGGAGGCGCCCGCGGACCGGCCCTCCCGCGCGCGGGAGACCGGGCGGGCGCGGCCCGAACTGCGGATCACCCGCAGCCGTACCGCCTGGGCGCTCGCCGTGTTCTTCGGGCTCCAGGCCACCGCCGCGTACATCACGATGGGCTGGATGGCGCAGATCTTCCGGGACGCGGGTGTCTCCGCGGGCACGGCCGGGCTGCTGCTGGCCGTCACGATGGCGATGGGCGTGCCCCTGGCCTATGTCATCCCGCGCGTGGCCACCCGGCTGCCCCGGCAGGGGCCGATCGTCATCGTGCTCGGCGTCTGCGGCCTCGCCGGATACGCGGGCCTGTACCTCGCGCCGGCCGGCGGAGCCTGGGCCTGGGCCCTGCTGCTCGGCGTCTCCAACTGCGCCTTCCCGCTGGCCCTGACGATGGTCGGCATGCGGGCCAGGACCGGCGCGGGCGTCGCCCAGCTGTCGGCCTTCGCGCAGAGCGCCGGCTATCTCATCTCCATCCCGGGGCCGCTCCTGGTCGGCGTGCTCTACCAGCACAGCGGCGGCTGGGGACTGCCGATCGCCCTCATGGCCGGCCTGATGGTCCCGCAGATGGCCGTGGGCGTCCTCGCGGGACGCGACCGTACGGTGGAGGACGAGGCGGCGCGCTGATCCCGCCCCGGCGGATGCGGCACCGACGGTGGGTGCGAGACTTGCCGTATGCCAGTGCTCGATCCGAACCCCCAGAACGGCCAGCGGAAGATGCTCATCGTCTTCGGCTCGTTCTTCGCCATCTTCATCGTCATCGCCATCATCGCGACGATCGCCTCTCCGTGAGCGCCGTCTCCTGGTGACCGTGTGCCGGTAAATGCGCCTCCGTGGGCCGATGGTGGGGTTCTCCCCACCATCCCCTAGGGGGTGAGGCTCAGGGTCAAGTGGGTGGATCTCCGGATGGGTTGAGGGCCGCGCGTTCCGTAACTTCGAAGTGTGACCGCGAGAAGCGGATCGCGGACCACTCGGAGACCAGCGGAGGCACACATGTCGGCCCCTACGCACACCCGGCCCCACCCGGCGACCACGGGCGGCGTCGACATCAGGTTGCCGTGGTGGGCCCTCGCCCTGCCGGCGCTCGCCTTCGTCGTGCTGCTCGTGATGATGCTCAACCCGACGGACGCGCAAGCGGCGGCCTCGGACCCGATGATCACCCACCTCTTCGAGCGGGCGCAGCAGCTCATAGCCCGCTGAGCACGGGCAAAGCCGCCCGTCAACTCCCTGCGCCCCATGGCCTGTTTCATGCGAAGCTGGATCCCATGAGCGTCGCAGAACCCCGCAGGATTGTCCTCTTCCGGCATGCGAAGGCCGACTGGCCCGAGGTGACCGATCACGAGCGGCCGCTCGCTGAGCGGGGCCGCCTGGACGCGGCCACCGCCGGAAGCAGACTGGCCGATACCGGCATCCCCTTCGATCTGGCCCTCTGCTCCACCGCGACCCGCACCCGGGAGACCTGGAAGCTGGCCGTTCACGAACTCGCGCACCGGCCGAAAACCGTCTACGAGGAGCGGCTCTACGAGGCCTCGCCCGGCGAGCTGATCGCCGTGCTGAACGAGACGCCCGACGACAGTCGGAACCTGATCCTCATCGGCCACAACCCGGGCGTCCAGGGCCTGACCGAGATCCTCTCCGGAGAGGACACCGGCGAAGCCCGCGAGCGGCTGACCCGCCGCGGCTTCTCGACCGCCGCCTTCGCCGTCCTGACCTTCGACGGCTCCTGGAAGTCCCTGGAGCCGGGCGTGGCGACACTGACCGACTACTGGGCGCCGTCCGAGTAGACCGGCAGCCTGCCCCACAGCGAAGGGGCCCGGCGCCATGCGGTGCCGGGCTCCTGAAAGCGGTGAGGGTGTATCCGAAGAGAGTTGTGTCCCGAGGTCAGTCCTCGTCGTGGGTGTCCGCCGCCTCGACCTCTTCACGGGTGACGCCCAGCAGATACAGCACGGTGTCGAGGAACGGCACGTTCACCGCCGTGTGCGCGGCCTCCCGTACGACCGGCTTCGCGTTGAAGGCGACGCCGAGACCGGCTGCGTTGAGCATGTCCAGGTCGTTGGCGCCGTCGCCGATGGCCACGGTCTGCGCCAGCGGTACGCCCGCCTCGGCGGCGAAGCGGCGCAGCAGCCGTGCCTTGCCCGCGCGGTCGACGATCTCGCCGGTGACCTTGCCGGTCAGCTTCCCGTCGACGATCTCCAGCGTGTTGGCCTGGGCGAAGTCGAGCCCGAGCCGGTCCTTGAGATCGTCCGTGACCTGGGTGAACCCACCTGACACGACGCCCACTTGATAGCCGAGCCGCTTGAGCGTACGGATCAGGGTGCGGGCGCCGGGCGTCAGCCGCACCTCACTGCGCACCTTGTCCACGACCGAGGCGTCCAGCCCCGCCAGCAACGCCACGCGCGCGTGCAGCGACTGCTCGAAGTCCAGCTCTCCGCGCATCGCGGCGGCGGTCACCTCGGCGACCTCGTCCTCGCAGCCGGCGTGCGCGGCGAAGAGTTCGATGACCTCGTCCTGGATGAGCGTGGAGTCGACGTCCATGACGACGAGCCGCTGGGCCCGCCGGTGCAGTCCCGCCGCCACGACGGCGATATCGACGCCCAAGGCCGACGCGTGGGTGGCGAGGGCGGTGCGCAGCGGCTCGGTCTCCACACCGGACACCGCGAACTCGACCGCTGTCACGGGGTACTTGGCGAGCCGGAAGATGCGGTCGATGTTGCCGCCGGCCTTGGTGATGCGGGCGGCGATCGCGGCGGTGGACTCCGCGGTGAGGGGGTGGCCGAGCACGGTCACGAGTGAACGCCCCAGTCCGCGCGGCCGGTTGTCGCCGAGGCCGGAGATGATCTCCGCCTGCATCTTCATCGACTCGGCCCAGCTGTGCACGGTGGCCCGCAGGCTCCCTTCGAGCCCGGCCGGCGGCGGCGTCACGAGTGCGCACAGCACCATCCGGCCACGCGTGACGACCTGCTCGATGTCGACCACGTCGACGGAGTAGGCGGCGAGGGTGTCGAAGAGTCCGGCCGTGATGCCCGGCCTGTCCTTGCCGAAGATCTTGACGAGGAGAGTGGGGACGTCAGAGGTCTGCGAAGCGCTCATGGTGTACCCACCGTATCCGGCACGGAGTGCCTTATGCCGCAGAGGTCCGCCTAGCGGACACGGAACAGTGGGTGTCGGATCGGTGGCGGGAATCTTACGGGGCGATCACGAAGGGGCGGGTGGGCGGTCACGAGCCGGTTCGGGGACGGTCAGGAGACGCGTCGAGTCGGTCGGGGTGGGGTGCGGTGCCGATCAGGACTGGGCGGGGCGCCGGGCGTCGGACAGGAGACGACCGGTACGGCGCCTGGCGCGGGGATACGGCCGGACGGGCGGGGCGCGACGGCTCGGGTGACGCCGAAGTGGATCACCGGCGTCCCTTGGGCCTCCCCGGAGGGGGCGGTGGCGGTGGCGGCGGAGGTTGCTGCCCGTCGTCCGAGTCGTCCCCCGGCCAGTCCCGCGAAGGCGTCCCG